>NZ_JAKUEU010000180.1:0-2505 GCF_022663075.1 Bacillus cereus group sp. BfR-BA-01441 | reverse complement strand
AGGATCGCCACGACTAGAATTAATGATTTGCTCATTTCTTCTCCCCGCTTCCTTGCGCGACTTGTGCAATAAATGCTTGCACTTGCATCATGATTTGTGTATTCGCGTTAATGGATTGTGTATTCGCATCTAGTGTCTTTTTCATAGTCGTCATATGATAAATACATGCGAAAATCGGGAAGCCTAAACTACCGATCAGTTGCGTCATTTGCGTAACGTCCATTTTTACAACCTCCCCGCCACATAACCGAATGTGATTATGATGATGATAAATAGACCAATCGACTTCCAAATACTTGCACCTGTTACTGGGTCACTCTTTGGCTTTACGTCTGTCTTGATGTCCTTTTCATCGACTAATACAACTTGGTCACCCATTTCCGCTACGGTAATTCCACTTGTTGAATTGAAACCCGTATCCGGGTATAGATCGTGATAGAAATGATTCAGTCCCATTCTGTTCCCTCCTTATAAATAGGTAAGGAGCATAAAGCCCCTTACATTTGTAGTCTTGATAATGTTTCCGAAACCACTGTGACCTTTCCGCCTACATTTGTAGAGAATCGGAACCAGAATTCTGTTAATCGTTCACTATCAATATAGTCACGGCTACCACCTAAGTTCGGTACACCTTGGTTACTAAAGTCAAAGCAATATACACCCGGCGGAAGTGGATATCCTAAGTCGGAATGGTTTTTGTGAACCAACACTTCCGGTTTTACATTGTAAGGCGTGTCCGCTTGATTAAAGACAAGCTCCATATTTCCAGTAAAGTCTTTTGGCTCTAACGGCTTCCCGTTTGAATCTTCGATATAGAATAGTAGTTTACGATAAATCGTACCTACGTTTAGTTTTAAAATATTTTGTCCGCCACCGCTAAAAATGTCCGATTTTGATTGAACGAGTTTTAAAACAGACATGTCCGGCTGTCCCCCTGGGATCGACGGGATTGAGAATGTTTCGATCACTGGCGTAATAGACATAGATTTAAATGTCACTTGGTCACTATTTGACGCGTTTAATTTGTACGCATTTGCTAGTTGATCAACGGATACTGTTAAGTTCACATTTGCTGTATTGTTTTGCAGCATAACCATTCCTACAGGATCACGATCATTTAAACTAACAGGGATCGGTACAGTGAATTGAATTTCATTGTCCTTACCAGCCGTTGTTGCTACATTTTCCACAAAGTTTAACGATTGTTTATTTGCACCTGGTAATAACACGTCTGGATGTTGTCGTAAAACGTTATACATAAACAGTTCTTTACCTGATACAATGTAAGGACTGAAGCCGTTATTTAAGTTGAGTTCTACTCGACGTAAAATACCATATGGAGACATCGGGTCACGTTGAATGTTCCCGCTAGAGCTTTTCAACGTGGCTACGGCTTTGACATGTAACCATATCTTTGTTAATAGACGTGCTTTCGGTAATGTGAAATCAAGTGTCATACCTTCTTGTGTGACTACTTGTGTAGGCAATGTTTGTTGATATTGACGCGTTGCTGTCGCCCAGATCATCGCGCGTTGTTGCGGTGAATATTGCTCTTTTTGTTGTGCCATTAGTTTGTTCCTCCTTCAGTAAGTCCGTGAGCCTGTTCTTGTTCACGTTTGATTCGTTCCAGTTCCGCTTGCTTTGCTTCGTTTGCTAAACGCTCTTTTCGTTCACCTTCACGAATTTCAAAGTCAGCATAACGTTCATTTGATTCCACATACTCCGCGTTTTCATAACGATTTTTAAAATCGGCAAGTTGCTGAAAAGTCGGCTTACTTCCTGTGAAATGTGTATTGATACGATTCATATTTGCATCATAAATAGTAACTACGTGCATGTTATACCGCCTCCGCAATCGGTCTTACAACCGGGATATTGAATTTCTCAGACCCTTTTTTAATTAGATAAATAAAGATCATTGTTACGAATGTGTTAATTAACATAGATACCCACCAAGACGGGCTAAATAGTTTACTCATTTTGTTTTCCTCCTTGTTATACGGCTTGGACAACTTCACTAAGTCCACGAACCGGATGTTTTGTTAAAATCGCTTTTGCCATAACTGTTAACAGTACAAACATGAGCCATAGGACTATAATGTTTTTCAGTCCGACCCCTGCAAATTTACCCTCCACATTGTCACCCCCTTTCAAAGTTTCAAAGTGGCGCGGACAGGTTCGTCATCACTATCCCGCATATACCAAAAGTTATACTTACCGGGTTTTTCGTAAAATTCCGGGCAACCCGTCGCTTTTACAATGCGGTCACGATCCGCCGGGATGTTTAAATCAAAAATAAAGAAATGACTTGAATTGTTAAATACATCAATAGGGATCGTAGCGGGTCTTTGTGTACAAGCCCAAACTGTCGCTTCTTTACTACGCCCGCGCGTCATAAGTGCGCGCAAATGGAACGGATACTTTGTAGGTGACGGGGCAACCTGCATCAATTCATCAATCCATAGAATGGTATTTTCCCGCTCATACACCCACTTCATAAGCGCG
>NZ_JAKUEU010000179.1:0-2679 GCF_022663075.1 Bacillus cereus group sp. BfR-BA-01441 | reverse complement strand
GATATAATTCGAGTTGCGCTGATATATTAAAAAACCGCCGATATAATTTCATTTACTGTTACGCAACACAAAAAAGAGCTATTCCTAAACGATGGGAATAGCTCTTTTTCTTATGCAACCTTCTCTTCCGAAGTAACTCCGCGAATTTCATCAGCAGAGCGGATTGGATATTTACGGAACACAATAGATCCGATGTATCCGACAATAGTGGTAACGATCCCGCATAATATAGCAGCAATTGTTACTTTTACAACGTCATTAAATCCGAATAAGACAAGAAGTCCTGGGATTGGTGATGCTGTTCCTGGTGCATTATTAACGAGCTGGAACAGAGAGGTAATAATACCAGCAAGTGCACCGCCAACGAAGTTTGTCGCATAAATTGGAATCGGATTTGCTGAAACAACATCGGCTTGTGTTAAAGGCTCGATTGCTACAGCAATTGTATCTTTCTTTGAACAAATTTTTAATCGTTTAAAGAAAATAAAGTTCATTGGGGCTGAAGCTGCTACGGCCAGACTACCAATTGCCATTGGTAAACCTGTTAATCCAAGCATTGCAGTTAGTGCCATAGAACTCAGTGGAGAGGTAGAAATAACTGTTATTAATCCACCAAGCATAATACCCATAATGATAGGACTTTCTGTAGTTGCAACTGAAATCATAGAACCGATTTTACCAAGTGTGGCGTTAACGAGCGGATCCATAAGCATTGCCATTCCGCGTGAGATTGGTGCAGCGATAAATAGGATTGCTAAAAATTCCACACCAGCTGGTAATTTCTTTTCGAGAAATTTCACGACGAAGGCACAAACGTATCCAGCGAAAAATCCTGGTAAAATACCAAATCCACTAGTAGCGATACCAATTAAAACAGCATATACGGGGGAAACACCGATTGCTAATGCGACTAAAATCGCTGCTGCGACACCGCTCATACTACCGGAAGCTTCTCCTACTGATTGTAAAAAGTCATTATGAAACATTTCGCCACCTATATAACGGTGAAATGCTTCAATAAGAAAACTTGCAATTGCTGCATTAGCTAAAGCGCCCATCGCCTTCATTCCGTAAGGCGCACGGTAACTGAAAAGTGTAAATAGACAAAGTACAACAAGTAATAGTGCTAAACCTTGCAAGATAGCCATTTGAAAACTGTCTCCTTTGATTTTTGTAATAAAAATTCGTATCATTCAATAATAATATAAAAGTGTATGAAACGGAAAAATTTTTTCTTGGGAACTGGTTGTAAGAAAAAATCCCTTACAATAATGTAAGGAAAGTGTAAGACTTTTAGATAGAGTATAGTATGCTCTTTTCCGTATAATACAAGTATAGATATAATACTAGCGAGAAAGAAGTGCAAACAGGAGGTTCATGTATGAAATTGGTAATTAAAGTTTTAGCTGTATTCGCCATTATTCTAGGTGGAACAGCGTATTATTTGAACACAAAAACAGAAGGTGTACATGCTTTTGTAGACAACTTCTTTTCAAATAAAGAAATACAAGATTATTATGCGGTTATAGATAAAGGTGAGAAAAAAGACGGAGAATACTTGTATACTTTTAAAGGGTATACAGAAGATGGAAAGTTACAAGTTATTAAAAGAATGATGAACCGTGAATTGCATACGGGGGCGTTTATAAAAATTTATGCAAAAGGTATGCAAGGAAAAGGATGGGCTGAAATCCCGAAAGAATCCATTCCGCAAAAAGCGTTGGAAAAAATAGAAAAACCATAAAAGGAGCGACTCATTCGCTCCTTTTTTAGTACGTTAAAATAGTGATAGATGTCTTCTCTTTGTGAGAAATAATTTTTGCATGTCCACCAATTGGAAAAGTGAAAATCGGGGTTGTATGCCCGAAACTTGCGTTTGCAATGATAGGGATATGTGCAAGTTCAGGTTTTGAAGCAATCATTTCTTGAATGTCTTCTATCGTACATTCTGCACCTTTTTGCATCTTTCCTATAACAATTCCCTTTATGTATTCAAAACCTTGCTGCTGCATAAGGGAATGTAAATAACGATCAAAAGTTTTAAGAGTAGATGTTCCAGTTAAACTATCTTCTTCAATAAATAAAATTTTCTCCTTTAAATTTGGCATATATGGTGTACCTTGCAGTAAGTTAAATGTGCTCATATTGCCACCGATAATATCTCCCGTAGCTTCTCCTTCTTGAATTGAAACATATCCTTCATTTTTAATAAATTCTCGATTTTCCTGATCTATATACCAAGAATCATCGCTCCATGTTTCAGATGGAAGGACTTCAATAGGCTCATTAGAAGTTAAGCACTTTAAAAAGTAATCGGTTGTATACCCGAGCCCTTTCTCCATTCCAAACGAAGAGAAATGGGGTCCTGAATATGTAACAAGCCCTGTTTTTGCGTAAATTGCATTATTTAAGGCAGTAATATCAGAATAACCACAGAAAAATTTCGGGTTTTCACGAATTAAATCATAATCGAGATGTTTCAATAAACCATTTGAGTTGTATCCGCCAAGTGTAGTCAAAATAGCTTTTACATTAGAGTCTCGAAATGCTTCATGGAGGTCTTGAATGCGGGAAGAAATAGAGGAGGAAGCAAATCGATCTATCTCATCAGCATATTTTGAGAATGTAACTTGAAAGCCCATGTCAGTTAATCTTTTTATAGCAAGTTTTCTATTTTCA
>NZ_JAKUEU010000178.1:0-2774 GCF_022663075.1 Bacillus cereus group sp. BfR-BA-01441 | reverse complement strand
TAAATAATCTGAATTCACATTTGCAAATTTAGCAAGTTGTTTAACAGATATTGGATTGTAAATATTTTTAAAAATGTAGTTTTTGCAAATAGCAATAGTCTGTGAATGTTGCTGTGTTTTTTGTGCCTTTACACGGTCTGCAAAGGTACAAAAAGCATTTTTTAATAAATCCCAAACAGATTCTTTGTCTTTTAAATCTTCTGTTCTTTGAATATGTAAATCATAAATTTTGTAAGCAATCCCAGATGGAAGTCCCCCTTTTATCGCATATCTAGTAGCGAGCGTGATGGATGAAATACAAATGTTTTTATGACGTCTTAATTGATGGAATGAAGATAAAGATGAAAGAGTCTCTTGTTGGAATTCGTAATAATATTTGAGTACGGTTTCTTTATCCCCGTTTTCTATAGAACCAAGCAGTTGCTGTTCTATATATAAATTATGATAAACGGATTCGTCTTTTTGCATTGAAATATATACATCTTCGTTTAAGATTCTGCTATGACTTATATGAAGTGAGTCACTGTTATTTGAAAAGGTGCTTACATCTGAAATTTTTTTATAGAAAATGTTATAGAACAATATTGCCATATTTACAAAGAAATTTTGATCTTTGACTGACAATGAAAAATAATGGTTTCTTGTTCTTTTATAATTTGGAATGAAATTAAGGTTACTATCCGTTTTACTTGTAGAAAAATTTACATGTGCCAAGGGCCCAATAATAACAGTACCGTTCACCATATAATCGCTCTTTATGTGAATTAAAATGAAGTGCCCTAGATGTTCGTGAGTTCTGAAGATGGGGAAATTATATGTATCATTTCTCTGAAAAAGCACATGTAACTGTTCTATTTTTGATGTATACAACGAATGTGAATCACTTTTTGATGTGAATTCTAAAAGAATATTTTTGTTACAATCTAAAAAACAAACTGGAATTTCAAAAGATTGGAAAAACATATTGCAAATGTACTCTATCTCAACTAGACTGAGCTTTTTAGTCATATTCTTCCTCCTTACAGTTATGCGTAATAGTTAAATAAACATATATTCCTTTTTTCATAAGTAGAAACGGAAAATCTTTATTAATAAAAAATATAAATAAAAGTTATAAACTTCTAAGAATAATACCATAATTTAACATGAATAGCACATATTATTTGAATATACAGGTAATAGTTTTGGACAGTAGCGTAAAATATGAATCGTCACACTTATTTGTTGGTTATTACTTATATGTATTAAAAATGATTAAGGTTGGATTTTAAATAGGGATAGGAAGTGAGAAATGAATAGATTGACAGTAAGTGACTAGTCGAAATTAGCAGTGAAAGCTATTATGTAACAAATGTAATGATTTTTGAAGTAGAGATATAAGTGTAATTTAGGGGAGAAAATTACATATATCATGTGGAGAGACAACGTAATAATAGAAGATAAGAAAAGTGAATAAGTGATTGTAAACAATGGATTGTTGGACGACTATGTTTTATGTTATTCGTTTAAATCTGATACTTGGCACACTATTGCTTTTAAGAAGGTAATAGTAATAAAGAGATTTTTAAAATGATAGAAGTAGTAAAGGGGATAAGAGAAATGAAAAAAATATTTAGTGTGCTTTTAGTGTTATTCTTAACATTTTCTACATGGTCTAGTGTATTAGTAAAGGCAGATTCACCATCTAAAGGTACTTTAACGATTCATAAGTATGAACAAGAAAAAGATGGAGCGCAGGGACTAGAAGGTGACGGTTCTGCAAATCAAGAGGTGCCAAAAGATGCGAAACCATTAAAAGGTGTAACGTTTGAAGTGAAAAGGGTTGCTTCTTTTGAAAAAATTTCAAACGATGGGAAAATCGTGAAAGAAGATGTGAAACCTGTAATGGGAGCCACTCCAAATCAAGTAGTAACAGATGATAACGGACAAGCTGTATTAAAAGATCTTCCGCTAGGACGTTATGAGGTGAAAGAAGTGGCAGGACCTCCACATGTTAATCTAAATCCCAATACGTATACAGTGGATATCCCATTAACGAATAAAGAGGGTAAGGTGCTAAACTATGATGTTCACATGTATCCTAAAAATGAGGTTAAACGTGGTGCAGTGGATTTAATAAAAACTGGTGTAAATGAAAAAGCATTAGCAGGTGCAGTATTCTCTTTATTTAAAAAAGACGGTACAGAAGTGAAAAAAGAGTTAGTAACAGATGCTAATGGTCATATTCGCGTGCAAGGATTGGTGTATGGAGAATACTATTTCCAAGAAACAAAAGCTCCGAAAGGCTATGTAATAGATCCAACTAAACGTGAGTTTTTTGTTAAGAACTCCGGAACAATTAATGAAGATGGAACTATTACTTCTGGTACAGTAGTTAAATTAGAAGTGAAAAACTATGAAGAACCAATAATTGATAAAAAGATTAACGGAAAATTGGAAGCGTTACCAATCAATCCGTTAACTAATTATAATTATGATATTAAAACATTAATTCCAGAAGACATTAAGGAATACAAAAAATATGTGGTAACAGATACTTTGGATAATCATTTAGTGATTCAAGGAAAGCCAATCGTGAAAATTGATGGAGCAGAAGTAAATGCAAGCATTGTAGAGGTAGCTATAGAAGGTCAAAAAGTAACAGCTACAGTAAAAGATTTCACAAAATTAGATGGTAAAAACGAATTTCATTTGCAAATTAAATCTCAAATAAAAGAAGGAGTACCATCTGGTTCGGAAATTTTAAATACAGCAAAAATTGATTTTACAAATAA
>NZ_JAKUEU010000177.1:0-2800 GCF_022663075.1 Bacillus cereus group sp. BfR-BA-01441 | reverse complement strand
CCTGATTCTTTTTTACCTAAACTAATAGGTATAATATTTTTTGTTTTTCCCTTTCTTGTATATTCAATATAATACAACTGTTTTTTTTGTATATTGTAGCTTATACTTTCGTTTTTATATACAGGATATAATTGTCCATTCAATTTCTCATGTGCAATATCATATCTAAACCATCGAATGAAAAAAGTTATATTTTTTTCATTCATTTTGATTTGACTATGAATAATTTTATGCTTATAAATTGAGTTTGTATATTCTTTATTATATTTCACTTTCCCCATACAATGAGGGCATTTATATTTCCTTCTTCTATCTATCCTCTCAGCAACTTCTATTCCTTGATAACTACAATTTGGACAAAATAAGAAATAAAGACCATAAGTAACACTTTCGATAAACGGTTTTATGACAGGATGTTCATATTTACTTTCTACAATAATACTCACAAATACCCCTCCTGATTTATAATTCATTTTCATTTTCAATCGTTTTATACTTACCTTTTATTTTCTTCGTTTTCTTCTTAGTTTTATAGTAGTTATGATCATTGTCAGCTTGTGTAATTGCATCGAATAATGATGTTGCAACTGATTCAATTCCATTAGAAGTATGTGGATTTTCCATGTTATTAAATTGCTTATATTGTTCATTATTAATTAGTTTGTATCTGTTTGCTTGGCTATCATATTCATCTGTAAATATTTCATTTTTATCTTTGTATAGATTTGGAATTTGCACATCTTCACCAGTTATAATTTCAACTTTTTCTTTTAATGTAAGTGCTGGATCTATTCCGTATTTCTCTTCAAGCTTAGGTAATAATTCATCTAATTTTTCGCGATTCATTATAACCATTTGACGAGCCATTTCTCTATTTTCTAGATGTGAAATATGAGTTCCATTTTTCGGTTCTGGATTAATTGAATCAGCTTCATGTTTAATCCATTTATGAATACTTCTATCTGAAATTCTATAGTTAAACATACTTCTTTCAAGGTCATTATTTAGTTCAATAAATTGATCTCTTAGAGACTTAGTTCTTGCAAGTTGATTATAATGTTTTTCTACATTCTTTTGACCAACATAATTTCTATTTACTTCGGCCATAATTCCATCTTCAATAAATGATTTTGAAGCTGAATATCTTAATGTCGGTGACTTGAATTTATCATCAACAATATTGTCATGATAGATAAATTCAAAGACATCATTTACTTTTTTAGTTTCTCTTTCTAATACAATTTTTGCATTTTCAATTAATTCTTTATGAGCTTTTTCTAACTTATTAACTTCTTCTGTTAAATCATTAACTTCATTGATTTTTTCAGAAACATATTCATTAAAATAAGTCGGATCAATATTTGTACCAATTGAGAAATTCAAACCTTTATCAATATCAAATTCTGGTCTTAAAACATCTTTTATATAACGCTTTTTAGCTTCTAATTTATCTTTTGTATTTTCAACTTTCTTCTTAAAGAATCCTTCTGAAATATCAATAAACATCTTACGAGCAACTCCAAAATTAATGTCCGTTTTAGCACGTTTTCTAATAGAAGAATATGCTTGTTTTTCTCTATCAGTAAGCGGTGTTCTATTGTTGTATTCTGTAATAAAGTTAAGAGCTTTAACTCTTTCTGGATCAGCATATTTTATCTCTTTTTGTGCATTTTCAATTTCTTTTAAAGTTGCTTTTTCTTCTAATAATAACTTGTTATATTCTTCAATTAATTTATTTTGTTGTCCATGATATGTAACTGGCTCATATTCTTTTCCAGTTTGTTTTGCTAGTTGTTTTGCTTTCTTTTCAAGATAATATTCTTGTCTAGTAAGTCTCATTAAAGGTAATTTTTCAAAGCCTTGTTTTTCGAAACTCTTCTCTGAAAATTTTAATTCAAGACCTTTTTCTTTTGAAACTTCGTTTAGATGTTTAGCCCAACTTTCGCGCCAAATATTTATGTTGTTTGGATTACTCCAATCATTAGTTTTTACAGAAACCGTTACACGCTGTCCTTTATCATTAAAAATCGGATTTCCGTTTTCATCTAACTTCTGAATTCGTTTACTTTTGTTTTCCCATTTTCCATCTAAATCAAAAGAACGCATTGTCAATAATACGTGTGCATGTGGATTATGTTCTTCATCTCTATGGATACTAACATCAGCAACCATACCAGCATTTACAAATTGCTCATTCACAAATTTTTCAACAAGTTCTGTTTGACTTTTTTCGTCTAATTCTTTTGGGATACTTAGTAAAACTTCTCTTGCTAATTGTGCGCTTGGATGTGGTTCAATTTTTTCAACTTCATTCCATAATTTTTCACGATCCAAAGCCCATTCAGGAGCATGTTCTGGCTTCATAATAAATGACTCTGGTTTCACCTTATGTGGACGAAATGATTTAGTAAGACCATCACGTTCACTATACAATTCTTCATCAGATCTATAACTCGCACAAGCTACAGCCGAATGTTCTTTTCGATTTTTGATTTTCACTTCAAGTCTGTAATAACCATTTTGTAGAGTAGAACTTGCCATATAAGGATTCACCACCATTCATTTTTAATAAGAAGCCCCCGCGGGTAAACTATATTTTTCTCCGATAGGGGAAAATTTAGTTTCTCCCAGACGAACCAAATGAAATTTGGTGCGTATAACTGGGCACTCGCTTCTCTCCTGACCTCATTATACCATCATTTTTTCTTTCAATCAATTTATAGTTGCTATAATTTTACAGAGAATATATAATAAAAAATAACTACAAAATTAGATTTTAAAATGGCTAAAATCAAAAACA
>NZ_JAKUEU010000176.1:0-2999 GCF_022663075.1 Bacillus cereus group sp. BfR-BA-01441 | reverse complement strand
AAAATTAGATGGTAAAAACGAATTTCATTTGCAAATTAAATCTCAAATAAAAGAAGGAGTACCATCTGGTTCGGAAATTTTAAATACAGCAAAAATTGATTTTACAAATAAGAATAAATTAAAAGGTGCAGAGTTTGTACTTAAAGATAAAAATGGAAAAATAGTTGTTGTAGCAGGAAAAGAAGTAACAGGTGTATCAGATGAAAATGGTGTTATTAAATGGTCTAACATTCCATATGGAGACTATCAAATTTTTGAAACGAAAGCACCAACATATACAAAAGAAGATGGTACAAAAGCTTCTTATCAATTATTAAAAGATCCCATTGATGTAAAGATTAGCGAAAATAATCAAACGGTTAAATTAACGATTGAAAATAATAAAAGTGGATGGGTTCTTCCGGTAACGGGTGGCATAGGAACGACTCTTTTTACTGTAATAGGCCTTACGTTAATGGTTACAGCGGCATTTGTTTTCTTTAGAAAAAAGTTTGCTAATAATTAAGATTTTAGGAACATGTAACTATGGGAAAAGGGGAGAAGCAAAATGCTTCCCTCTTTTCGATATTTAAGCATATACAGAGGTGGAAATATGAAACGAAATCTTGTTTTGGGAGGTATTTTTTTATTTGGATTAGGTGTTTTTTTATATCCTACTATTAGTAATTGGTTGGCGACTCGTGCACATTATTCTGAGATTAGCTCTTACGATAAGAAGATCAAAGCGCTACAAAAGAAAGAAGTCGAACGTAGGGAAAAAGAAGCAGCCGAATATAATAAACAAGTTCACACTTCCACGAAAACATTTACTGATCCATTTTCTGAAAAAAAAAGTAATCATCAAGCATATGCTGATGCGTTAAATTTAGGAGATGTAATGGGGTATATTGAAATATCGAAAATTAATATAAAACTGCCAATCTATCAAGGGACATCTGAGGAAGTATTGAGCCGCGGGATAGGTCATTTAGATTTTTCTTCGCTCCCGATAGGTGGAGAAAATACGCACACTATTTTAACAGGGCATCGTGGTTTACCATCAGCAAAATTATTTACAGATTTAGATAAGTTGAGCGAAGGAGATCTCTTTTATATTCATTCTTTAGACAAAGTTCTTGCTTATAAAGTAGATCAAATTAAAGTAGTGTTACCACACGAAACGGACGATCTACAAATTGTAGAAAATAAAGATTATACAACTTTAATTACGTGTACGCCTTATGGAGTAAACACCAATAGATTGCTAGTTCGAGGTGTGCGTGTGGAGTTAAACGAGAAAGAAAAACAAAAAATGACTACAGAGATATTTATATTTAATAAGTGGACTGTAATAGTTCCACTCCTATTGTTATGTGTGTTTCTAGTCGTAATTTATAAGAAAAGGTTTACTCGATAGAATGTATGTATTTATCCTGCATTAATGGGAAGTGGGACCGGAAATTCAGAGATAAGTAAAGAAGGTATATAGGGGATTGAAGTAAATCATCATTAATAAAAATTTCATTTTATTCGACTATAGAAAAAATACGGTAAAGGTGGGAACAAAGGAATTGAGGCTACGATTAAAGCTGGTAAGTATTCATTTTATTGTTTTGTTAATGTTAAGTGTAAGTTTTGTCGTATATGTACCCAAAGAAGCATATGGATCCACGACAAACCTAGAAAGTCTAGGTGATATATCGCGTTATAATGCTGTTGTCTTTGGCAACCATAAAGCAATAGGTGGTGACATTGAAGGAGCAATTGCAGTTCAAGGTGATATGGATGCATCGGGGTATACAATTGTAGGTGCTGCAGCGGGAACATCTAATATAGTAGGTGAAAAATGGGTTGATGAGGGATATCCGTCCTTGTTATTGTCTGGAAAATTTAAGAAATCAAGAGAAGAATCTTTTATCATTCAAAACGGAATAGTCGTAATGACAAAAGAGAGTGATCCAGATCGCATCATACAATCTTCTTATGATCATATCGTTTATAAAGAAAAACTAGAAATTGACGCGAAATTTAATGAATTTCGCAATATAGTGAACCAAGCCAGTAAAAATGCTGGTCAATATAAAACGAATACCCCAATTCCAAATATGAGTTATGGAATCGGAAAAGATATAAACAATTCTAATATTTATGTTTCATCAGAATTGACAGGGAAAAACAATTTAGATATAAGAGATGTATTTTTACCGAGTGCTAAGGACAAAGATTTTATTGTTATGTATTCGGATGCAACAGAGGTTACATTTAAAAATGGGTCTATTCTATATGACACGAACAATATTGGAAGGGCTACAGATATAGTTCCTACATCACAACCATATTCTCCTAATTCCCCGTTTACTGAGCTATATGGGAAAGTGATTTGGGTTTTTCCAAATGCGAAAAAAATTATAACAGAGGGATATGGTGTCGTTGGTAGTGTGTTTGCCCCCAATGCTGTATTAGAAACAAAAGGCGGTTCGATTAATGGACAAGCATTTGTCGGTGCGGTACAACAAACTGGTGGATTTGAATTTCACAATTTCAAATTTAACTGGCAACATTGGAACAAGCCTAGTACAGGAAAAATAAAAATAAAAAAGGTTGATAGTAATAATGTTAATAAAAAATTGATCGGAGCAAAGTTTCATATAGAAGATTCAAATAAAAAAGTAGTTGGAGAACTAGTAACAAATGAAGAAGGAGAAGCGATATCAAAAGACTTACCAAAAGGAAACTATACCCTTGTAGAAATAGAAGCGCCAAAAGACTATGAATTATTAAAAGATAAAATAGCTGTAAAAGTAGAAAAAGATGCAGTAGTAGAAATTAAAATAGGAAATAAGAAATTGCCAGATCCAATGGGAAAAATGAAGTTAGTGAAAGTAGACATAAGTGATAAAAATAAAAAGCTAGCAGGGGCAAAGTTTCATATAGAAGATTCAAAAGGAAAAATAGTTGGAGAACTAGTAACAAATGAAGAAGGAGAAGTAATATCAAAAGACTTACCAAAAGGAAACTAT
>NZ_JAKUEU010000175.1:0-3012 GCF_022663075.1 Bacillus cereus group sp. BfR-BA-01441 | reverse complement strand
GTCGCTCCAGTTTCTCCTTGTGGTCCTCTCAATCCTTGTGGCCCCTGCTGTCCTTCTGGTCCAGTTGCACCTATTGGACCAACTGATCCTTGTATCCCTTGCACACCTTGAGGTCCTGTCGGGCCCATCTCCCCCATCGGACCTTGTAATCCTCTTGGTCCTTGAGGTCCTGTTGGGCCTTGTGGACCGGTTGGACCAGTAATCCCTATACCTGTAAATCCAGTTGGAACAGGGGGGAAAGTAGGCCCAATAAGTTCTGGTGGAATTCTAAAATTAGAGCTTAACGAATTTTGCTTCCGATTATTATCACGATTCTTCACACTTTCACCACCTACAAACCGTCTTTTTCATAATAAATAAGCCTCTTCTTAATCTATTTACAAAAATAATTTCCAAGACTATTTTTATTTTAAATAATAAAAACTCCCTTAATTCCTTAAGGGAGTCCTGCAATTGAATCCATATTATCTGTATTAGGGACAGCTTGTGCTATACCCGATGTATTTACACTTTGCCCCATATTTGTTCCTGTTACAGTACCAGCAGGAGTGCCTCTTGTATATGTTGTCGTCACCGAATCACCCGGCTGTAAACAAAGCTTCGTCTCCGTCCCTATTACTGTAACAACATCAATCCAAGTGCACCCCATTGAACCACTATATGATTTCGAAGCAGTAAATGAAGTATCACTCAAATTATCACCGGTAAATATATTCCCAGTGTTATTCACAATAACAAATTCTTTTATATGAGCAGGCATAATTACACTCTACCTTTCCTCTATGAACCTAATGTACGTGTACTTGTTGCTAACGGCGGAAGAAACACTGATGTTCTAATGACTGCTTCTGGCTGTCTTTTCCCATTTAAAAAAATAGCCGCACTCGACCCTCCAGCACCTGCATATACTTTTGCTACAGCTAAAGGCGAGATATCATAACAGTCGCCGACATTAACAGCTCCTGTATTATTCATAATTTTTACTTTACGCAAATTAATCCCCATTTCCCCCTCCTCCTTTTTATACTGTATGCAAAAGAAAAAAACTTGAAACAGACTCGTTTCAAGTTTTTAACTATTAACTATTTCGTTTCACCTTCATATTGAAGCATACCGCCAACCATATTCACTGTTTTAAATCCTTGCTCATTTAAATAATGACATACATTTTCACTGCGCATTCCTGAACGACAAATAAAGATATATTCATTCTCTTTATTAAAGAAATCTACTTTATGTGGGATATCGCCCATTTTAATATGTACAGCTTCTGGAATCTTTCCTGCCGCTACTTCTTCATCTTCTCTTACGTCTACTAAAAATAACGTTTCTCCATTTTCTAAACGCTCTTGTACCTCTTCTGTAGTAATTGTTTTAACTTCTGTCATATGTAGTTCCTCCTTATATACAATAAAACCTTTAGTTTCTTTTTCACAAACATTCTCTACCAATTTTAGCACGCAAAAGAAAGAACGCAAAGAATCGAAAAACTATTTCTCAATTTTCTCGCAAAACTTATTCTTTACAAACATAACTCTTGCATTGTATCCTCAATATACTTGTCTTATGAAAGGAGCCAATGAAAATGACACTTTCCCTTTTCATAATGGGCATCATTTTCTTAATCGCTGCAATTATTACTCTTAGTATGAAAAATACTAAAAAAATAAAATCACCCCAAGAAATGTCATTCTTATTTCTATTGCTTAGTATCGCATTCTTCGGTATAGCAATTGCCACATATATTTTCCGTCTACAAATCATGTAAAAAAAGGTGCCTACTACAAACATTGCACCTTTTCCCCATCATTTGTCTTCTAAACAAAACTAGATACTTTCCGATTTAAAAATTCATAAACTTTCTTTTCAAATAAATGAATATCAAATGCTCCCGCCATATGCCCATTTATACTTTCTATCTCATACACTTCCGCATACTTCCCTTGTTTTTGCAAAATATCTACCATTTTATAGTTGTAACGAGACGGCTGAAGCAAATCTTGTTTACATGGAATCATAAGTACATTCGCTTCTATGTTAGAAAGAGATTCTTCTAATGAAGAAAAACCATGTGCAATATCATGCAATAAAACTGCCTTTGCAGTATACATCCATGAATTTGCATCTACTAACTCTATACTTCTATATGTCGCTTTATTTATCTCTTTTTCAAATGATGTTAGTGTAGAAAACTTTTCATAAGGTTTTATCTCTATACTATTACGAGGAAATGCCATTTCATAAAAATGCTCATCAAACGCGTTCATAAACATCATTCTATTTGCTAAATGAAGCCCCTTTATCGGCTGCTCTTCTCCATATTTTCCACCTTTCCAACTTGGATCCAGTTGAATTGCTTCAATCGCATTTTGCGCTACGTTTACTGACGTAATAATTGGATTTTGTGGGTTCGTAATAACGCCAATCATCCGCTCTACCATATGTGGATAGTGAACCGCCCATTGTTGTGCAATCATTCCCCCTGCCGACGGTCCAATTACAGCGTGTAACCTTGAAATTCCCATACCTTTTATTAACTCATATTGCATACGAGCTACATCAAGAAATGTAAAAACCGGAAAATCCATAGCATATTCTTCTCCAGTTTCTGGATTAATCGATTTCGGTCCTGTTGTAATCACATATGGATTTCTCACCTGCACATTACAAAGATTATCTGTACATATAACAAAATACTTATTTGTATCAATTGCTTTTCCAGGTCCAATGAGCCCATCCCACCAACCAGACTCCTCATCATGCACTGTATATTTTCCTGCCGCATGACTTGTTGCACTAAAATAATGACAAACCAAAATCACATTTGACCTTTCTCTATTTACCGTACCATATGTCTCGTATCCCATTTGAACAGGAATTTCCCTGCCATTTTCAAACGTAAACCCTTTTAAAACAAACTTCTCCTTTTTTACAATTTGCACAGATTCTCCCTCTTCCCGTTATAGTATGAACTGCTTACTAAAGATTTTTTTCCATGCAAACTAATCTCCT
>NZ_JAKUEU010000174.1:0-3227 GCF_022663075.1 Bacillus cereus group sp. BfR-BA-01441 | reverse complement strand
TTTAAAATCTAAATAACTAATATAAGAAAGTATTTCCTCTTCGAATAATAGAATATCCTTACTTTTTTCGTATAATCTATGAGCCAACTGTGTAACAGCTATTTTTTCTTGTTCTTCACTCCCTGAAACTTGATGATTTAGTAAATAATTAATACTAACCATAAAATAGCTTGCAATTTTTTTTAACATATCAAAGCTAGGTTCTTTTTTTCCAAGCTCCCATGCGGATATTGCACTTCCTGTTACTCCTAACTCTTTACCCAATTTACTTAGACTAATCCCTTTTGAATTTCTTAATTTCCTAAGATTCTGTCCAAAAACATTTCCTTCCAATCAGATCAACCTTTCTATTTTTTAATAACTTTATTTTTCATTTTATTGATGAACCTTTTTTCTTCTTCTTTTTTATATTCATCTGTTTTCATATAACAAGGGATACACATATTTCCTTTATCATATTCTAACGCTAACGCTGTTACTTTAACTTCATTATTACATTTTTTACAAATTGTGGTCTCATCTTTTATTTCGTTATACTTGTTGATTAGTTTATTAGAGCCATTTAACGAATTAATTGCATTTACTAACCTTGCTACTTCTAAATCATTTGAAACCAACCATTCTATTGATCCTATATAAGTTTGATTATTAATTGTAAACCAATCACACCCAGCATCATCTATTATTTTCCCGTTTTCTTTTGTAGCATCCAGTACAATTTTCCACATTTTTTCTATCAGTAAGTCTTTTTCAGTTTTATAAATACTTTTCATGATTACTCTCTCCTTTTTAAGTATATTTTTCATTTTCTTTTTCCCTTCCTTCATCACACTTCTTTCATCTGAACAGCCAAATGTACAATAATTCATCACATGAACACCAAAACTATCTTTTCCATGTGTTATGTAGCGTTCAGGGTTTCCACACATATCACATTCGCCAATTGAATCATGTTTTTGTTCCACACCTTACACCCCTTTCTTTATACATTTCACAAAAATTGATTCTGAAAAGAATTTAATATTTGTGACCTATCACTTTTGGGATCTATTATGAATAACTTTTTATTTTTTAATGCTCGATTTAAACATTCCATAGCTTCATAAAAAAAATACGTTGCACTCATTCCAGTTAGAAATTTGTCATCAGTTACCAATTTAAATTTTTCCACATTATTATTGTCACATTCTTTGCACCTTCCATTAATTTCAGAAATTTTATTTTCCACTCCACAATTTCCACATTCAAAAATCATAATTTCACCTTCCTTAAAACTGATTTATAGTAATCACTTTTGGGATAATATGTAAAATCTTTTTTTGTATAGAAGTTAATTATTGAACACTTAAAAGTGACAACCTATATCCTTATTATATCAAGGTTTTTAAAGTGTCACAAGAGGGTATACCCAAAAGTGACAAAAATATTGAAATCTTTTCCAAAACATTTTATAATATATATTGAATACACATTAGGAAAGGAGTGGGGATTTTGAAGAATATATTTTCTGTTTTCACAAAAAAAGGGAAGACTAAGGGGGATTCTAAATTTATTGGTAAATCTGGAAAAGATGAACAAACTGATACGTATAAAAAATTTTTAAAAGCAATAGAAAGAATGAGCAATTTGGAAACTCTTAATAAACATTCTAAGGTAGTTGGAAGAACCGACAATGGTTTGAGTAGATGGTTTGAGTAATCTAAATATCTTCCTAAAATTTATTACACTTGACAATTTTAGAAACAATAAATAAAATTACGTTATAACTTGCTCCTTTCATGGAAATTTATTGTTTTTTGCTCGACACTTAAAATAAAAAATTTCTCATAAGGTCGATAGGCCGAATGGTTGCAAGTTTTAGTTATTTTCTTTAGAACCACTTTTTGTCTTGCCGGACGCGGTGGTTGTTATTATGCATTATCTTTTAGGGCTACTCCGCTTCCTACGGCGAGGGGTAGCTCTTTTAATTGACTTTTTTCATTATAAAAAGTAGAATTTAGTTAAGTTCAAACAAAAATTTCATTAGGTTATTTCTTCTTTAGAAGGGAGAACCTAAAAAGAAAAGATGCGTCAACATCTTTTCTAATAATTGCTACTGTTAAAGTGGTTGTTATTATGCATTATCTTTTTCTATACCTACGTTTGTGCTTTGGTCGGTGAAACGTAGGTAAAATCCACTTTTGTATTCCGATAACCAAAAGTGGATGAAATAACACTCGTTGTTCCAACAACGAGTGTTATTTTTTTTACTTTTTATTAATCCTATGTATATTGAGTGTACATCCAATATACATTTATGCTATAATATACGTATAATAGAAATGGAGGTGTTTATTACGATAAATGTTAATTTTATCAAGGAAGGGGATTTTCGCTCACTAAACAAGCCATATAAAATTGAATCTACTATTAAAACAGATTTCACTTCACCATATCCTTACATGATTCATTTGGAGATTCATTACAATGAACAGGATTTCCAAAAATACATAAGAAGAATAATAGAATCCTTTAATATTTATCTTTATATAAAAAAGCGATCCAGTTTATTCGCAATGATAAAAAAGGAGTCTTACAAAGTAATTTTAGATTCAATACCACCTGAACTATATGGAATACCAAAATTTGAAAATAATAATAAGTTTATTAAAAGAATTAAAGAAAGTGATAATTGGTTTTATTTTAAAAACCATATCTTAGCAAAAGAGGTGAAAGATACAATTCCATCTGTTTTCGAAAAATTTTTAGAAAAACAATATGAAGTATATAAAAGATTAAAGTTAAAAAGCTAAATAATAACATTAATGGAAAAACTTGAATTCCTCTTGTTTTTTGGTATAATTATTATATCGAAACACTTATTTAAACCAATGATTGTTTTGATTTGGCAACGCGCATAACAAAAACCTAAATAAGAAACGTCTTAATGGGATCTAAGGCGTTTCTTATTTTTATTTATAATTACTTCTGTCTTTTATCTTATTCTTTATATAAAATTATATAGGGTGATATTTTATGGATTATACAGACAATGAATTGTTAAATATTTTAGTAGACACATCTAAACGTTTAGGGAAAACCCCTCGTGCAAAGGATGTAAGCCAATATGGAACCATTGTTTATAGATTTGAGTCTTGGAACAAAGCTTTAAAAAAAGCTGGTTTGTCTGTTAACAGAGAACGTTCTTATACTCATATCCCTAATGAACAACTTATTTCTATCGTAAA
>NZ_JAKUEU010000173.1:0-3342 GCF_022663075.1 Bacillus cereus group sp. BfR-BA-01441 | reverse complement strand
GAAAAGCCAGGGACACCGAATCCAGAGAAACCTGAAAAAGAATTACCGAAGACAGGGCAGAAAATGCCTGTGGAACCATATATGGGAGCACTTCTTGTAATGATGAGTTTTGGGTTACTCGTATTAGGTAGAAAACAGCAGAGATAATAAAGGTGAAAAGGTATCCTCAAAGTATTTGAGGATACCTTTTTTAGCATAAAAAAAGCATCTAGCAAAAGTACTAGATGCAAATAAAAACACAAGGGAAGACAAAATTCTTCCCTTTTCCCGTATGTAATTATATCAAAAAATTTATAAAAAACTAGCTATATTTAAAATATAATTTTTAAAAAAGTTATATACATAAATAATTGCAATACGCGCAGTTTTATCTTTCTGAAAAATCCATTTCTTTAATTTTGAATATTAAGACTAATGTTGATAAATCTTCAGATAATTAGAAAAAATAACCAAAAGGATATATAATATTGCTTAATAAATAATTTTAATGAATTACATATATTTCATTTGGTGTATTAATTGAATATCATAATTTTAAATTTTATTAAGCAAGAATCTCGGTTACTTATTGCATTTCTAACATAGGGTGAGATAGAAAAATACAATAGTGTGGA
This sequence comes from Bacillus cereus group sp. BfR-BA-01441, assembly GCF_022663075.1. Taxonomy (NCBI): domain Bacteria; kingdom Bacillati; phylum Bacillota; class Bacilli; order Caryophanales; family Bacillaceae; genus Bacillus; species Bacillus cereus group sp. BfR-BA-01441. The sequence continues at coordinate 2,728 of NZ_JAKUEU010000173.1, read as the reverse complement.
GGTTTTTATAATGACGTTTGTTCTTAGTAAAATGAATGGGTTTAGCATAGAAGAAAAGGTACATGAATTTGAATCTAAAGGATTCCTTGAAATCTCAAATGAAATCTTTTTACAAGAGGAAGAGAATCATCGTTTATTAACACAAGCACAGTTAGATTATTATAATTTGGAAGATGATGCGTACGGTGAATGCCGTGCTAGATCTTATTCAAGGTATATAAAGTATGTTGATTCACCAGATTATATTTTAGATAATAGTAATGATTACTTCCAATCTAAAGAATATAATTATGACGATGGCGGGAAAGTTAGACAGTTCAATAGCATAAATGATAGCTTTTTATGCAATCCTTTAATTCAAAATATCGTGCGTTTCGATACTGAATTTGCATTTAAAACAAATATAATAGATACAAGTAAAGACTTAATTATAGGTTTACATCAAGTAAGATATAAAGCTACTAAAGAAAGACCATCTTTTAGTTCACCTATTTGGTTACATAAAGATGATGAACCAGTAGTATTTTTACACCTTATGAATTTAAGTAATACAGCTATTGGTGGAGATAATTTAATAGCTAATTCTCCTCGGGAAATTAATCAGTTTATAAGTTTGAAGGAGCCTTTAGAAACTTTAGTATTTGGACAAAAGGTCTTCCATGCCGTAACGCCACTTGGAACAGAATGTAGTACGGAGGCTTTTCGTGATATTTTATTAGTAACATTTTCTTATAAGGAGACAAAATGAGAGAGAATAAAATAATTATGATTTCTGGAGCCAATAGCGGTATAGGTCATGCTTGTATAAAATACTTTTTAGAAAAATCATTTTATGTAATAGCGCTTGATATTCATAATAATAATTTAATAGATTATATGAAAACAGATATGCCTTTGAAAGTAGTGCAAATTGATTTAAGTAATAGCGAAGCGATTCATAATCTTTTTACTCAATTAGATTTAGAAAAGCTTTCTCCTGATATATTAATAAATGCAGCTGGTATTCGAGAGATAACACCTGTTTTACATTTATCCGATGATATGTTTAAAAAAGTAATTGATGTAAATTTAGTAGCCCCATTTATCCTTTCTAGGGAAGTAGCTAAGCGATGGTGTGAATCGAAAATAAAAGGTTGTATTGTGAATATAGCATCGGTTTCTGGATTAATGGCTGAACCAGAGCGAGCTGCTTATGTTGCATCAAAGCATGCTTTAATCGGATTGACTAAACAGATGGCTATGGAATTTGGGAAGCAAAATATAAGGGTAAATAGTATTTCTCCCGGTGTTATTAGAACTGAACTTACAGAAGAATACTTTAGTAATAAAGCCTTGATGTCTATGATAAAAAGTAATCAATCTTTAGATACTTGGGGGTTGCCGCAGGATATTGTTTCATGTATTGAGTACTTGATTTCTGATCAGGCCCGCTTTATTACTGGTTCTAATTTTGTAATTGATGGTGGTTGGACTGCTGGGAAAAATTTATAATTGAGTGTTTTTGAGGAAAAGCACCTGTCCTTTTTTTAGGCTGGTGTTTTTCTCACTATAAACCGAGTTTTTATTGGAGGGGGATTAATTTGCTTCAAAAGAGTTTTAAGCAAGAGAAAACGGTACCGGCCTTAAAGATGATAGCATCAATGGTTATCTTTGGATCAGTTGGATTTTTTTCTGTTCAAACAAACTTACCTTCGTTTGAATTAGTGTTTGTAAGGTGTATTTTTGCGACAATATTTTTAAGTGTATGCTGGTTGCTTACAGGGCAATATAAACAAGATAAATGGGAACGAAAAGAAGTTATTCAAGTTTTAATATGTGGCTTTTTCTTAGTATTTAATTGGGTTTTCTTATTTAAAGCCTTTGAAAATATGTCAGTTACAATTGCTATCTCAGTTTATCATCTTGCACCAGTAATTGTACTGTTAATTGGAAGTATCGTCTTTAAAGAAAAATTAACATTCATATCTATCATTTCAATAATTGTGTGTTTTGCAGGAGCTTTATTAATTGCTGGTATTGATGGAAGCTTCTCTGTCGGCTCATTAATGTCTTCAGGTATGATATGGGGATTTCTTGCGGCTCTCTTTTATGCATTTACAACTTTATTTGGTAAAGGGATTAACAAAATGAGTGCGTATGCAATGACATTTTTACAAACATTCTTGGGGATATTTCTTTTAATACCATTTATAGATTTAGATGCTTTTAGTGGCCTCACTCAAAGTAATTGGACATATATTATAGCTACTGGTTTTATTCACACAGGGATAGTATATTATCTGTTTTTTGATAGTTTACGCTATTTATCTACAAAAACCATCTCAATATTAGTTTTTTTAGATCCGGCAGTGGCAATATTATTAGATACTGTACTTACTGGATTCCGTCCAACTTTAATGCAAATAACAGGAATTCTTTTTATTTTTATTGGCATGACTTTAACATTAAAAAAATCTAAAGATAAAAAACTAAGCCAAAAAGAAAAGCGAATTGAAAGCGATGCTAGTATATCTCAACAATAATGAAATATATTGTGTATAAAACGATAAACCTTGCATGAATCATGTAAGGTTTATTTTAGTTCAATATAATTCATATTTATAATACATAATTTTCAAAACTGAGGTATGTGTTTCTTTAATATGCTTTTGATTCAACTATTTTTATTTGACTATAAATTTACAAAAATGTATATAAAACCTTATTTTTTGATAATATATAAGTAATA
>NZ_JAKUEU010000172.1:0-3465 GCF_022663075.1 Bacillus cereus group sp. BfR-BA-01441 | reverse complement strand
CTTTTAACTTAGTACCTTCATTATCAGCATCTACTTTAACTAATTTTACATTACCCTTAATTACTTTATTTGTAACAGTGAACGGCAATGTTTTAGCGTTCTCTTCAATACTAAAGTCAAATTTTTGATTGTTAATTACATAACCTTCAATTGTCTTAGTTTCTTTGAAGTAGTATTTACCAAAGATTAAATTATCAACTTTTGCTTTACCATCTTTATCAGTAACAACTGTTTTGATTTTTTTATTATTTTGATCATAAACAGTGAATTCAACCCCTTGAAGTGGCTGATTTTCTTCATTTACTTTGGTAATTTCAATAGAACCTTTAATTAATTTATTTGTAACATCAAACTTCAATGTTTGGCCATTTGTTTTGATATCAAAATCGAATTTTTGTTTATTAATTACGTAACCTGTTTTCGCTTTTGTTTCTTTAAAATGATATGAACCATATGGTAAATCACCTGATTTAGCGATACCATTTTTGTCTGTAATTACTTCTTTTAATGCGTTTCCTTTTTCATCATAAATAGTAAATTCAACGCCCTCTAGTGGCTGTTTGTTATCGCCTGTCTTGTTGATTTCAATAGAACCTTTTACAAGTTTGTTAACCACGTTGAAAACTTGATTAGAACCTTGTTTTGTAATTTCGAATGAAATCTCTTCGCTAGAACCTTCATAACCATTTTTGGCCTTAGTTTCTTTAAATGTGTATTTTCCATAAGGAAGATCCTTAACAGAAGCAATACCATTTTTATCAGTAACAACTTTAGTTACTTCTTCACCTTTTTCATTGTAGACAGTAAATTCAACGTCTGATAAAGGTTTTTTGTTATCGTCAACTTTATGGATTTCAATAGAACCTTTTACAAGTTTGTTAGTTACAGTAAATGTTTGTACTTTACCATTTTCCTTTACTTCAAAATTATAAGTTTCAGTGCTACCGATATATCCATCCAAGCCCTTAGTTTCTTTGAATGAATATTTTCCAAAAGCAAGATCTTTTACAAATGCTTTACCGTTTTTATCAGTAACAACTTTAGTTATTTCTTCACCTTTTTCATTGTAGACAGTGAACTCAACACCAGCCAAAGGTTTATTACTATCATCAACTTTGTTGATTTCAATTTCCCCTTTAGCAAGTTTGTTAACAAATTTAATATTTGCTACTTCTCCGTTGTTTACTTGTGCTTTTTGTGGAGTAGCATCTAAAACATAACCGTTTGGTGCTTGCGTTTCAACTACGGTATACGTACCAAGATCAAGATTATCAACTTTTCCATAACCATTTTCATCGGTAGTAATAGTAGCAACAGTTTCACCTTTAGCATTTTTTACATCAAATTTAGCCCCAGCTAATTTAGTTCCATTTTCATCAACTTTATTTAATTCAAGTGAACCCTTAGAAGCCCAATTTACACTTAAATTTTCTTGCACCGGTGTGTGTTTAGTTGTTACTAAAGCAAGAGAATTTTGAACACCAGCATCATGTGATTTATACCATATTGTTTCTGTTTTTGTTAAATCACCTGAAACTTTGATTTGGAAAGTTCCAGAAGCTTCATTTTTATTAAAGTACACATAGAAATCTTCATTTGAATTGAATGTAGTTTTCTGTTCACCATTTGCATTTGTGAAATATGTACCTTTTGGAGCATTGATTGCTTGTGGTGTATATGAACCACCCTTAGCATTAGTTGTTACTTTGAATGCACCAGCTTTAAAGTAATCTCCTTCAACATGTGCAACATGAGAAGTTGGTGATACATCAAATGTTAAATCTTGTGTTGTATCTTTTGTTCTAACGTCATTTAAGATATTATCAACTACAGCTTTTACACGAGGATTATCAAAACGTAAATCATTGTAACTAATGTCAGTGTTTACAACCCATAGAGCTACTTGAGTACCAAAGTGAGCTTCTTGCCAATTTGATGCTCCTAGTTCTGATGGTTGTTTTTCTGGATAACCATATGCCATAACACGATAAGCTTCATCACTTAATCGTCCCATAGGTTCTAAATCATTGCCATTTGGCGAACTTAGACGTTCATCAAGACAATAAGCAATACGTCCATCCGCTAGTCTGATTAAATCTGTTTCAACGAAAAATCCTAAATGTTTTGAAAATACCCAGCCTTTGTTGTTGTATTTTTCGGATGTTAATACGTCTGCACTTGCTTTTGAGTGTGGGAAAACCATTGAAAACATAAGTATAAAAATACTTACAATACTGAATACCATAGAGAATACCTTGTTGTGTCTCATAAGTCCAACCATGATTTCACTCCTAATTCATTATTCATTTTTCAAAGATCGTGTTTCAAAACGTGTGGGAAGAAAAAAATCTTCGACTGGTTTTGAATAGTAATTTGCAATTTTTACCGCCAATTCAGGACTGACAGTACGCCTGTTTTTTTCTATAGCGTTTAATTGCTGTTTAACAATTCCCAAATCTTCTGCAACTTGTTTTAATTTCAATTTTCTACTTAATCTTTCACTCTCCAATCTACTAATATCCTTATTTGTTTTATTTGACATAAAAGGCGAAATTTTACTCACCTCCTATATTTTACATTTTATCATACATAGTTTTCCAGATAAATAGTAAACAAAAATTATTTATATTTAGAATATTCAGTGTATTCAAGGGGTAAAATACAGGTTAATGCTGTTCCGATTGGAAAATTATTATCCATTTGGAAAATAATTTATTGAAATTGGAAAAATTTTTCTGTATAATAGAGTTATAGTTAAAATATTTCAAATAGTCAGTTTTGGAAGAAGGTGAATGCTATTAAAGGATATCTGAATTCAAAAGATTTTATTGATCTTTTGAGTCAGAATGGTTTTGAGATTAAACATGCCAATTTTTCTAAAATGAAGAAAAAAAATCAACTCCCTCCCCCTGATATTTTATTAGGAACAACAAGTCAAACCGCTGGGTGGAAAGAAGAAACTGTAATGGCATACATTGAAACTTTAATAACCATTCGAGAAAAAATGAAGAAAAATAATATTGACATAAAGGAGGTTAATAGACTTGGAAATTGGTTTAGTAATTAATGATGTATCTTCTAAAGTTGATGGAGTAAAGATCCCAATTGGGAAACAAGTTTCTATTGATAAAGGTGATATGTTGTTAGACGAAATTGATGTTAAGTCTGGTGAGGAAACTATCACTGTATCTTATACGATTTATGATAATACAAGTGAAAAAGAGTTAGATTCAAATGAAATAGAGTTAGATGGCACTTATCAGGGGTTACATAGCATTTATAAAAACAGATTAAGTGACAAAAATTCTCTTGATAATGCAAAAGAGTATTTAACAAACTTACATGTCTTTAATACCATCAAAGAACCTTTAGCTGAAAATATTGAAATAAGAGAAAAAGCGCGGAAAGAATTAGAACAACAAAGAGAAATAGAGTTACAACAACAGGCCGAAAAAGAAGAACAAG
>NZ_JAKUEU010000171.1:0-3581 GCF_022663075.1 Bacillus cereus group sp. BfR-BA-01441 | reverse complement strand
CGACAATTATCCGTTTCTTATTTCATTTTACTTTTAAATATATTAAAATAATCATGTATCATATCTTTAATACACTAAGTTAATTATTTTATATATTCACTAAAAAGGATGCATCAAAATCATTTTTATACATCCTTTTTAGTGAATATATACTACATTTCCTCCCTCTTAATCACATTGAAATACTATTTTATTTCCCCCACATTCCCCTTCACTTTCTCAATAATATCTTCTATACGTTCCGCTATACATTCCAGCTCCCATTCTCCCTCACCGTGCATAGCTGTATAAACTGGACAATTCTCATCATTACTATCTACAAAAATCGGGTCTCCAAGATATGAATCTATCCCTATTACAATCCATCCTTCTTTCCAATCTCCTTCTTCATTCCCGACTAAGCTTTGTCCTTCTTCATCAAAACTATAACCAAGTTGCCCTTCTTCTATTTCTTCACTATTAAACAATTCTATCGTCATAGGTTCAGATTCATACTCTAGCTCAATTTCATTATCCTCAGCACGATCTACATGTGCTAAAAGTTGTTTAATTTTATTATGGTTAATCATGATATCTTCTCCATTCTATCTTTTAAAAATCTAATTTTATTCATAATGAGCTGCCGCAAGTAACATTTGAGCAATAAACTTCCATGAAATATTTTCTGGAAACTTCTCTCCTTGATTTATATAAACCGATTCACAAGAACCTAACCAACTATTTAATGCCTCTAAATAAGTCTCTACCTCTACATTCTCCCATTCATCTTTATTCACTTTAAAATCCTTTTGGAGGTATACAAGAAATTTTAATAAATCTTCTTTAGAATTTACGTGATCGAGGTATTCATACACATCCATACTCCGTCCCTCCCTCTATTGCGTGTTATCTAAACTAACTATAATATATGACATAAGATTCTTAAAACTATTATTTGAGGTGACCGAATATGAAGAGTACAATTTGGGCAGACGATGACTATTTAAAACTAGCACCCATTAACGATGAACTAATCAAAAAAGCAGAAGAAGTACTGAACGTAAAGCTTCCAGAATCATATATAACCCTTCTAAAAGAACAAAATGGGGGAACTCTTCGTCTCGATGTTCACCCTACTTCAAAGCCAAATTCTTGGGCAGACGATCACGTTAATGTATCTGGTTTATATGGTATTTCTTTTAATGAAAATGAATCTAGTATTTTAGAGAGCCGCTATTTAATTCGAGAATGGGAAATGCCTGAGAATATCGTACTTTTATCTGGTGATGGACATACATGGATTGCATTAGACTATCGAAATGTAGCTGAAAATCCCCCAGTTATATTTATCGATAATGAGTTTGAGGAAATTATTGAATTAGCACCTAACTTTGAAAGTTTCTTACAAAACTTAACTACGTATGAATATGACGAAGAATAAGTCTCGCTCTAAAAAGGATCGAGATTTCATTACAAATTTACACGCCACTTTAAAACCACTCGGCTTTAAGAAAAAAAGACATACATTTTTCAAAGCTGAAAACGGATTTTATAAGCTCATTAACATACAAAAAAGCCAGTTTGAAGATGACTTCTATATAAATATAGGAGTCCACCCTATCGGTCTACCGCAGCTTATTACAAACCAATTACAATTAAAAGAAAACATTTCAATATTCGATTGCATTCTACAAACGAGAATAGAGCCTATGCATATCAAACAGAACCAGTTATTGCATAATGTTTCACATGAAACTATCGAAATTCCGAATTACCTTTCTACTATTTTCGACTGGTTTCAAACGTGGGTATCTTATGAAAATTTAGTGGAAACAAATATGCATTCCATTACTCCTGTACTAGCTGTCGTTCCAATATTACGAGAAAAAGCGTTTCTACTTCTTACCTGTTTTTCTTTCTACAAATTAAAACAGTACGAACAAGCTAATCGCTACTTACAGCAATATTTACATTGCACCGTGCATCTGAATACCGAGGAAAAAGAGCCCATATTCTTTCACGAAGTTGATATGTATATGAAAAAACTAGTAGAAAGTACAATGTAATTTCACATTGTACTTTCTACTAGTGCTTTATATTCCTCTTGTAACTTTTTAAATCGTTCTTCATACTTTTGCATCTTCACAGTATCCGTTTTTGAATTAAGGACTGGCCTTCTTCTCCCAGTCACCATTATATTTTTCCCATCTATTGCATCGTTCATATATACGTAAGGTTTAAAAGACTCACATACCGTATATGGCAATGCTACAGAGAGTTTTGCATACTCTTCCACTTTAAATTGATTAGATAAGCTTAACTCCTTTAAATTTTTCAATTGCATTAACGGTTCTAATGAATCATCTTTAACCTTTAAATTCATCAAAGTAAGCTTTTGCAACTGCTGTAATTCAGCGAGTGGTTTTAAAGTTTGTACTTTCATCGCTGTATTTATTCCACCACCCATATAGAAGGTATTAAGTTGTGTGCACTTACTTAAAGCACTTAAATCTTCTAACTTAGAAAAATCATCAATTAGTAAGGATTTGAGTTTTTTATTATAATCAATGTCCCATAACGTCTTCGCTTTTGTATTCCAGCACATATACAACTGTTGTAAATTAGACAATTTCTGAAGGCTACTTAAATCCTCGACCCTCATTTCGTAAACGTATAATATATCGGGACAAACATACGTAAGAATATGATCAAACTGCTTTTGATTTACTGTGAACATCCATAACTTTTTAACTTTTAAAGATGCTAGTCGTTCTATATTTTTTGTTTTCCCCTCAATCGCTACTTCTTCTAAATCACCAGCTATACTTGCTAAGTCTTTTATAATCTTCGGCTGATCACCAATCGGAAACATGTTATCCCCCCTACAACTCCCAAGTAATATTCATTTCTTCAAATGACTCCTTACTAACTTCCAATCCTTCGCTATCTTCCGTTCCAATCATTGCTATTTCTTCTTTAGACAACTTAATTTCCTCATTTGGACTTTGGATTTTTTTCTCATACACAAGTTGTAAAAGCTCTATTTGTTCCGCTGTCAGTTCATACTCTTCTTCCAGTCTTTCTATTGCTGATTCTGTATCAAGTAATGGAATTTCTAATAAGAATCCGCCGTGCTCTTCCATCTCTTCAAATGAATCAATTGAATACGCACCGCTATCCTCAATCCAAAATGCAGTTGTAATAAAAGGAACTGTTTCGCCTTCTACTTCTTCTAATACGTATTGAAGTGCTTCTTCTTTCGCAATATCTATTACTTCCGAAGATGCCCCTTCAAAATAATTTTTCGCATCAATCCACTCATCAATTCTCTCGCTATTCACATCTTGAAGACATACAATCGTGTAATTCGGATGAAACGTAATTGTCCCTTGTCCGCCTTGGCTATCTTGCATACTATAGTTAAATCCATCCCATGAACTTTCATGTGAGAAATCTGGACAATGCGCTACATTAATTGCATGGGCAATCGAATTTAAAACGCAGCCTTTCCATAGTTGTTCTTTATCTATATGTAATTTATATTTACTCATCATCTTCCCCCATGCGCATATTTTTTTCTATTATCTTTCCTCTACACAATA
>NZ_JAKUEU010000170.1:0-3619 GCF_022663075.1 Bacillus cereus group sp. BfR-BA-01441 | reverse complement strand
CCCAATATGATGCCCTATCAAATGCCGTATCAACAGCCCATGATGCCGCCGAATCCGTATTATCAACAACCAAATCCATATCAAATGCCATATCAGCAAGGAGCGCCGTTTGGACCGCAATATACGTCTATGCCAAACCAGAATATGATGCCAATGGATAATAATATGCCGCCGCTTGTGCAGGGTGAGGAAGATTGTGGATGCGGAGGAGAAAGTAGACTATATAGTCCACAACCAGGCGGTCCGCAATATGCGAATCCTTTATATTACCAACCAACTCAGTCTGCATATGCACCACAGCCAGGAACGATGTATTATCAACCAGATCCACCGAATGTATTTGGAGAGCCCGTTTCAGAAGAAGAGGACGAAGAAGAAGTTTAAAAAGGCGGGAGTATTCCCGCCTTTTTTACATTCCTGTTAATTAAGAAAATGAAGTTTTTTTATGAAGTGCTAGAAAATTCCCAGTGAAATATTAACAGTGTAAAAACCTTCTCGGTTACTCATCATAAGAGGGAGCTTTTCAGTAGAGAAGCTCATTCTAACAGAGGGGGTTTTTGTATTGAATACGAAAGTAAAAGTGATTGCTGCTTCTTTGTTAGTTACCAGTGCATTAGCTGCATGTGGTACACCGAAAGATAACAATGCAATGGATGGACGTAACTACAATTACGAGCGTACATCTTATAATGATACACACCAGTATCGTGATAATGTGACACGTAATGATCGTTATACAGATTATGTAACATATAGAAATGGTCGTAACGATACAGGATACAATTATTATCGAGATGTAAATTACAATGGACAAATTGCTAATCCGCATCCAACTCGTAATATTACAATGAACAATTCATACATTAACAATGATGGTAAAACAGCTGAAAGAATAACAAATCGTGTGAAACGTATGAATAACGTAGACCGTGTGTCTACAGTTGTATATGGAAACGATGTAGCGATTGCGGTAAAACCACGTAACACAGTGACAAATGAAACGGCGATGGCTAACGAAATTCGTCAAGCTGTTGCAAATGAAGTTGGAAACAGAAACGTATATGTTTCTGTAAGAAATGATATGTTTACTCGTGTCGATGCAATGAGTACGCGTCTACGTAACGGTACAGTTACAAACGATTTTAATCGTGACATAGTGAATATGTTCCGAGACATTCGTTACGGTTTAACTGGTACAGTGCGATAACAAAACAAAAGAGGAAGGGATAGCCCTTCCTCTTTATTCATCGTTGTCTTGTAAGCGACGTTTTTTAATAAAATAACTAACGGAATAAGAAACTAAAAAGCATATGAAAAGAATACTACCTGTTGAAATAGCTTCAAATAGAGGTCTTTCTGGACTGAAAATAATATAAATAATAGCCGTAACGATTCCTACAATAAGGGAGTGGAAGACAAGTTTGTAATAAGGAGTTAACTGTATTTCCTTTTCGCCTTCTTCTACATCGATTGAAACACTTAACTGTAAATAAGCAAGTAAAATACTTGTAAACATAAATAATAGCCACAATGGAGATTTCGTAATTTGATCAATGCCTTCAGTGAATCCGATATAGCCTAAAATTCCAACTACGCCAATGTATTGAAAAAGAAAGACAATACGTATGTTTTTTAACATTTGAAGAATGAGGCGTTCATCCTTTATTTTTTTCATAATATTCATCCCCTGCTTATTATGATTTCGCTGTCACATTAATTGTAACATATATATTGCAATTATCAATTTATAATTTACATAAAATAATTTGGATGAAAGAGGAAATAAAATATTTTTATAAACATGTTGCACTTATACTTTATTAATGTTATATTAGCAAAGCGATGAGCTAATTTACGTAAGACGAGAGATATGCTTAAGTGCTAAACACGCGAATGTGGTCGCCTGGTCTCTCGCCGTAAACGCATCAAGACGCCTGCTTTGCAGGCGTCTTTCATTTTATATAAAAGTAAATGATACATGCAGATGAGGTAAACCCTTATCTGCATTTTTTATTTTTCGAAAGAAATGTAATATGGATAAAACCCCCATTTCCGGAAAAACTACTAATGAAAGTATGATCTTGCCTAAAAGAGGTGAACGGAAATGAAATGGATACTGATTGCGATGCAAGCTTTCGTTATGATGTTTTGTTTCGTTTATGGAACGAATGTGAAGGCGGAAGGGCCAGTACCAGAAGTAACGAAAAAAGAACCTGAGGTTACAATTTTATTAGAGCGTATGTATGTTGATGGCGAAGTAAGCGAAGAAATACTTACAGAAAAAGTGACGGATTTAGAAAAGTTTTTACAGCAGTATAAAGAATGGCAGCTCGTTGATCGTGATGATGTACAAATTGTATTGCAAAAGAAAGTTGATGATATTTCTCCGTTATTGAAAACGAGCGGGTATTTTGGTGTTTCAGAGGAAGGGATATTACAAATTTTCAAAGGTGTACCGAAAAGTGATAATGCGATCCATTCTTTCTTTCAAATTGATATGAAAAAGCTTGAGAGCTATGAACGTGCGAAATTGAAACGTGGCATTCGTATTAAATCAAAAGAAGGTTTTGTGAAGACGATTGAAAAAATGAAGCAATACGCAGTTCAAAGTAAGAAAAAAAGCAGCTCATGGTGAGCTGCTTTTTTTTCTTATTTGTTTTTAGCTAAAATTTCTTTTGCGATTTCATCAATTAGCATATCTTTTCCGATTGGATTGAATGCTTTCGTATTGAAGACTTCATTTGATACTTCATATACGTGATTATTTTTAACTGCTTTATTGTCTTTCCAAACGGCACTGTTTTTGTAGTCTTCGTAAACTTTATCAGCTTCGCCGCCGAAGTTTACAATAAACATTTGGTCAGGCTGGAATGCAACTAGACCTTCTAGTGATACTTGCGCCATCGTTTGTTTTAAATCCGTACCTTTTGTTGCTGGAAGTTTTAAGTCATTAAAGATGATGTCACCGTATCCGAAGCTACCGTATACACGGAAGTTTTGTGGTGTAACTGCAACGAACATAAAGTTCTCATCTTTTGTTTTCTCTTTAATTTTTTTAGATAAAGAGTCTGCTTTCTTATCGTAGTCTGCAATCCATTTGTCTGCTTTCTTCTCTTCGTCAAATAGCTTACCTACTTCTTTAAACTTACCACGCCAGTCTTCTAAGTTTGTTTCTAGAACAACTGTAGGTGCAACCTTTTCTAGTTGATCATAAATTTTTAATTGACGGTTGTTTAAAATAATTAAGTCTGGTTTTAAAGCAGTAACAGCTTCTAAATCAACTTTAGGTGCCCAGTACCAACCTACTGCTTTTACTCCATCTAACTTGTCTGTTAAGTGATTTTGGATTTTATCTTTATATGTATTTGCTGTACCAACAGGTTTGTGTCCAAGAAGTAATAGTTCTTCTGTTGATCCAGATAAGTCAACAATTCTCTTTGGATTTACTGGAATTGTAGCTTCACCTTTAGCATGTTTTACAACTTTTGTTTTCGGTTGTTCTTTTGCCTTCGATTCTTCTTTTTGAGAAGAACAGCCAACGATAGAAAGAACAACGAGCATAATAGTAAATAAAATAAATAGCTTACGTTTCATCCTGATGTAACCCCTTTAATTAGTA
>NZ_JAKUEU010000169.1:0-3676 GCF_022663075.1 Bacillus cereus group sp. BfR-BA-01441 | reverse complement strand
GTCGATATATTCCAATAATCGCTGATATATTTTTAATTACATTTCACAAAGAAAGCTACCATTCACGGTAGCTTTTACTTTTTCTTCATATCCGATGCTTTTTTTACAATTACGCCACAAGCAATTCGATCCCCTGATTTACCTGTCGGTTGAGTCATACCATCATCAGGGTTTTCTGTAATAATAATAGACGCTCCATCTTTTCTATGAATCGTCGTTTTTCCTTCTTCAAGTGTGATGTGAGGTGCATCGATTTCCGCTTTAATCTTTCCAGAACCATCTGCAACTACGTTCGGTAAATCACCGTTTTCTGCACCCTTCGGATTAAGAAGACCATGTTTTTTATCATCTGGATTAAAATGATTTCCGGATGATTCAAAACGAGGTGCCTTACACTCTCCGATTTCATGTACATGTAGTCCGTGCGGGCCTGGAGTGAAACCTTCCCCTTTAATCGTAATTTTCACTCCACTTGTTTGCTGCACTACTTTCGCAGTCCCTACTTCATCTCCTGAAGCATTATGTAATTTCACTTCAATTTCTTTCGGCTTTCCTTGGTCACAACCTGCCATCAGAAATAATAAACAACAACTGAAAAAAAGCCGTTTCTTCATTTTATTCCCTCCAAAATATATTCTGCCCTTAGATTGTCCGAGCATAGAGGGAAACATACAAAAATGCATTACTGTTTCTTTTCAGCTAATAGTTTTTCTTCAACTTTCTGCAATCGCTCTGCTTCTCTTTTTGATACACGAATAAACATGCGCCACGTGGCAATAGCACCGATAATAAATAGAACGCAAACAATCCCTGGAATAATATATTCTGTTTTATCTTCCGGAAAATATAAAGGCATCATATAGAACACTCCTTATTATAGGATTTATAAAACATCAGAATTTTCTGTTATATCATTTTAAATTATAGTGGAACCTATCCATATTCTCAAGGGGCGTTCTGAAAGCAAATGATTTCTTTGACTCCTTCTCCTACTTTCCTTACTATAAACTTGAGGTGAAAAATATGAGAGAAACATTTGAAATTGGCGAAATCGTTACTGGTATTTATAAAACAGGAAAATACATCGGCGAAGTTACAAATAGCCGCCCTGGCAGTTACGTCTTAAAAGTATTAGCTGTTTTAAAACATCCAGTGCAAGGTGACTTACATAACGTAAAACAAGCTGACGTACCATTTTTCCATGAAAGACGCGCTTTAGCTTTCCGTGAACAGACGAACATTCCAGAGCAAATGGTGAAAAAATATGAAGGAGAAATTCCGGATTATACCGAGTCACTAAAATTAGCATTAGAAACTCAAATGAATTCATTTTCTGAAGATGATTCACCTTTTGCAGAGCGTAGTCTAGAAACATTACAACAGTTAAAGAAAGACTACAAACTCTAAAAAACAAAACGACCAAATTACATAATGTGCAATTTGGTCGTTACTGTGTGCTCACTTTCTTTAACACTTTTGAAAAATCAACAAGTTCTCCTAATGTTGGAGGTGCTGGCTTTACTAAATACTCTTTATCTTTTTCTACTAGTTTAAAAATATTGTACGTCGTCATCGCATCATCAAGCGCACAATGATGCTTCCCTGTCCCTACTTTTCCATACGCCTCAATTGCTTTCCATAATCCTGTTTGATTTCTTTCTCCAAAAAACTTCTTATACTCAAGCGATAAATCACGACACTGTCCGAAGAATGGAAAAGCTATCCCTGCCATTTCACAATTATGTTTCAGCACTTTCATATCCATATTTCCCCACGTTACAATTGTCGGTTTACATTTCGTTTCGTATTCTGCAAGCTTCTTAACGAGTTCAGGAAATGAAATCCCTTTATCCACGACTTCTTGTTTTATTCCCAAAAACTTCTTACATCGATCCGTTAAAGAAGGAAATGTTTTCGGCCTGACATGTGATGAATACGTATCTTCTACCTTACAGCCAGCAACTGAAACGAGTCCTACCTCAATAATCTCTGGAAAAAATCCTTTCGGTTTCTTTCTATGCTGGGGCATCGTAAACTCAAAGTCTAAAAATAAAAATCGTTGTTCATCCATACGATCCCTTCCTTATCATTTTTGTCATTCCTTTCTATTTGACACTCCTACACGAACAAGCTCGAATGCTAATTCCATTTTAAATATTCAGATTGGATGTATCTTATATATATGTCAAATGCCCACAAATATTTTAAAAAATAAGAAAAAATGACCTATGCAGAAAATATGACAAAATCTCTCCTTTCATTTACATCCGCAGTTTTTCTACTTTATAATGACGTTATGTGTGTTTCATCTAGTTAATATTTGACACACTAAGAAAAATGAATGAAAGGAGATGAGATTTTTGCACGAAACAACGCAAGAACTCGCTAACTGGCAGTATTATTTTGCTATCGCAGTCTTTTTAATTACATATGCCATTATTATTTCTGAAAAAATTAATCGCGCTGTCATCGCACTTCTCGGTGCAGCATTCATGGTAATTGTGGGGGTCGTCGATCTACATAACGCCTTTACGAAACATATTGAATGGGGAACGATTACGCTACTCATCGGTATGATGATTTTGGTGAACATTACGAGTAAATCAGGTGTTTTCCAATACGTTGCCATTAAAGCAGCAAAAGGGGCACAAGGAAATCCAATTAAAATTTTAATTTCCCTTTCCCTACTTACCGCGCTTGGCTCCGCATTTTTAGATAACGTTACAACTGTACTTCTTGTTGTTCCAGTTACTTTATCTATTACGCGCATACTGCAAGTAAATCCTGTTCCTTATTTACTTTCTGAAATTATTTTTTCAAATATTGGAGGAACAGCAACATTAATTGGTGATCCACCTAACATTATGATTGGTTCTGCAAATAAGCATTTAGACTTCAATGCTTTCCTATTAAATCTAGCACCAATCGTAATTATTATTATTGCAGTTACAGCAACAATACTTTACTTCATGTACCGTAAACAATTAATTGCCGATCCTGTACAAGTTAAAAAATTAATGAGCTTAGATGAAAAACAATACATTAAAGATCCAGTATTAATGAAAAAATCTTTAACGGTACTTGGACTTACAATTGTAGGTTTCATGACTCATTCTATTTTCCATATTGATGCCGCTATTATCGCCTTAACTGGTGCTACTGTACTTATGTTAATTGGTGTGAAAGAACATGAAATTGAAGAGGTATTCGCAAGTGTAGAATGGGTAACAATCTTCTTCTTCGCAGGGCTATTCGTACTTGTTGGAGGACTTATCGATATCGGTCTTATCAAAATGTTAGCTCAAAAAGTAATTGGTATAACAGGCGGAGATATTTCTTACGCATCCATCCTTATTTTATGGGTATCTGGTATCGCCTCTGCAACAATTGATAACATCCCATTCGTTGCAACAATGATTCCACTTATTAACGATATGGCAGTTGGGCTAGGCTTATCACCATCTGACGCACAAATCGATGTATTATGGTGGGCATTAGCACTAGGTGCTTGTCTGGGCGGAAACGGAACATTAATCGGAGCTTCTGCTAACGTAATCGTTGCAGGTATCGCGAGCCGCGAAGGACATAAATTTAGTTACATGGACTTCCTAAAAGTCGGTTTCCCAATTATGATCGTTTCATTAATCATTTCTCACATTTATATTTATTTACGCTA
>NZ_JAKUEU010000168.1:0-3968 GCF_022663075.1 Bacillus cereus group sp. BfR-BA-01441 | reverse complement strand
CATTCCTCTTTTTATTCCTTCTGTCTCTGCATGGGCGAATTTTGCTGCTTCATCCATTAAAACTTTCTCCCTTGCGTCATAGGCTTGCCGGAAAGAAGAATCTTGACTCATACGTTCCCATTTATTTATCGCTTTTTGTAAAATAGGATCTTCGTTCATAGCAATATCCTCCAATAGTTTAGTTAAGTGCTCATCCTCATTTGCTGAAAGCAATAAAAGCCAACGAACAAATGGATCTTTCCACGGATTTACTTTTTCTTCATGCCATTGTTCAGTTAACTTTGGAATTTCTATAATGTGGATTTCTATGTCTTCACTCAGGAGTTTTTGTTGTTGTGTATTCCATAATATGCTCGTTGTATGGAAGGTTGGGTGTTCCGAAAGCATTACGAAGTTTAGTAAGTTTATGGTGATGGTTTTGTGAAGTGCACTGTAGGGCATCCCTTTTTGTAGTTGAGATGTGTATAGTCTTCCCCAATAATATAAACTGCGTTTAACCATATCGTGATTATTATTGAGTTGTATTTCTACATTAACTTTTGTTCCTGTGTCTAATGTCGCTGAAACGTCTAAAATAGATAACTTATCCTCTTCATATTCCCTGTGTAAATGTGGATCTTCTAGTTGTAGAGAAGCAATGGGCGACTCTAAAGACTCTTGTAACATAGCATTTAAAAATGCAATTAGAATATCTTCGCTACCATTCGTACCAAACAATTGTTTAAATGCAAAATCAATGCGTAAATTAACTAACTGTTGGTTGAACAAAGTTTGTCCTCTCCCTTATATGAAGGTACTTCTTTCCTTCATTGTACATAAAAAGAACTAGAGTATGCAAACAAGCCATTCTTCTATTTTATTAGAGGTTGTTTAGAGCTTCCTATCATTGATTACCACGAAAATTTCATATGGACTGTGTGGGTATCACTTAGTAAAGAAAGTTATGATGAAGTATTAGAAAAGTGGGATGAGAGAGGCCGAGAAAATAGTGATCCTTATTTTGGTTGGTTATCTGTAGAAATACCAGTTTATCCAGAAACATTAAATTTAAAAACAAATGTACATATAAGAGAAGTTGGAACGGCACCGTATGTTGAATTAGAGCCAACCGAGCATCCTTTAGCAATCGAACAAAGAAATGGAATTACTTTAGAGAGAGTTAAAGAAATACAAGAAATGATTCAACGACATAACTAGATTAGAAGAGAAAAAACGAGTGCTAGCACTCGTTTTTTTCTTTACACAACCGCAGGATTATAAATCATCGTAAAGTGTCCTGGTAATAATTCAATGTGACAAGGTGTATGAAGCGAACTTTCTCCATCTGTATCTACTTCTTTTTCTTCTTTCGTTTCAATATGAATGGATTTTGCTTTTACGTGGAAGATGTCATTTTCATTTGAATCCTCGAATAGTTTCTTTCCGATGTAATCTTTAAATGCTTGAATACCTGTTGATTTGACTACGAAAATATCAAGTGTTCCGTCATCACATTTTACGTTCGGAATAAAGGATGGAATACCACCAAGATATTCACCATTTCCAACCATGACAAGGACAGCTTCGTCTTCATATACTTGTCCGTCATAAGTAATTTTTACTGGGAATGTTTCAGCATTTTTTACAGTTCGAATTGTGCTTAAATAGTAACCGATTTTACCAAGCTTTGCTTTTTCATCTGCATCGATATTGTTTGATACTTCAGATACGAGACCAATCCCCCAGAAGTTTAAGAAATGTTGTCCATTTGCTTTTGCAACGTCAACTGGTTTTATATGTTCTTTTGTAATAAGTTTTGCCGCTTCTGCAATGTTTTGCGGAACGCCAAGTGTGCGAGAGAAGTCGTTGCAAGTTCCGCCTGGAATGATTGCAAGTGTAGGTCTAGTTTCAAGAGGTGCTAAGCCATTTGTGCATTCAAATACAGTGCCGTCACCACCAAAGACGATAATTAAATCTACTTTACTAGCAAACTCTTGGCAATATTTTGTTGCATCACCTTGCTTTTTCGTATGAAGGATATGTAAGTCAGGAAAAGCTGCGGCAAGAGGTGGTACGATTTTCGTTAAATTTGTATGTAAGTCACCTTGTCCAGCTTTCGGATTTACGATGAGGAGTACTTTTTCAAATTTTGTCTTTGTCATTTTTTTCTCTCCCTTTGTCTTTTACGAATTGTGATAGAAAATAAACTTCCACCAGTAATTGATGAAAGTTTATTTTATTATATTATTCCGTTACAACTGAAGCGATAAATGGTAAGTTACGATATTTTTCCGCACAGTCGATACCGTATCCAACGATGAATTCGTCTGGAATTTGGAAGCCAACATACTCAGCTGTTAAGTCCACTTTACGACGCTCAGGTTTATCAAGTAGCGTACAGAATTTTAACGCTTTTGGTTTATGCATAAAGAAGTGGTCTTTTAGGAAATGAAGTGTTAAACCAGAATCGATAATGTCTTCTACGACAATTACGTTTTTGCCAGTAATGTTTACGTCGATATCTTTTAATAGTTTTACTTTTCCAGTTGTTTCTGTTTGATTTCCATAGCTAGATGCAGAAATAAAGTCGATTGTTACATCGTTTTTAATGTGACGAATTAAATCAGCAGCGAATACGAAAGATCCTTTTAGTACAGCGATGACTACGATTTCTTCTCCTTCAAAGTCACGTTCGATTTGAAGTGCTAGTTCTTTTACTTTTTCTTGTAATTGTTCTTCAGAAATTAAAGTGTCTTTTATTTCAATATTCATTGTAATCCTCCTACAGTGTAAAACTTGCGAACATTTCGACTGTAAAGGATAGAATAGAAAAAGTCAAAGGAGATAGTAATTTTTTACAAAGATAACGACAAAATCATCTGATGATATGATATACTAATTATATTAAGAAAACGCTTCCATAAAGGGTGAATATGATGAAGAAGAAACAGTACACAAGTGTAACATTTATAAAAGCATTACTTTTAACAATTGTTCTTGGCCTGTTGGCTTACGTAATTGATGTACCTGCGATTCGTATTTCATTAATTGGAATGACTTTAGTGTTAGGAGCAATTTCGCACGGTATGATGTCGCAGCTAAAAGAAGCTGGACTTGATGATATGAGAGATCATATAGATAAAAAGTAAGAAACCTTCATTATATAGAGTGAAGGTTTTTTTGTTTCTTACAAAAATGTAAGGTAGTTGTAAGGCAAATCGATAGTTGCATAATAGCATTTTGGATAAACTATGGGTGTAAGGTAAAAGGCAAGCATATTTTAGGTAAATTAAGTTTTAGGCACTCTATATGTGAAAAAGGAGTAGGAGGGCATGGAGAAACGTTGGACGACCTTTTCTTTTTTAGCGACTAGTAACACCGTAATGCTAGATGGAAAAATGGATTTTTTGCACTTGTTTGATCGTGAAGATGATCATTCTTCTTCTAAATTTACAATGAAATGGAATAAATGGAGCGAGAGTTGTAGGTTTGAAGAAGAGGCCCCTAACGAAGAGCAAAAGATTATTTTAACAAACCCTATTAAAGCGTGGGTTGTTCAACGTCGTAAGTGTAACGTCAAAAATCACTTCAAGAAAACTGAGCCGAGACAATTAGTTATCGCTCCAGCCCGTTCTACTTCCAAATCACGCGAAAGTAACATGTAAATAATTGAGACACACACCCGAAAAAAACATCGTACATATTGCGATGTTTTTTTCTTTTTCTACAATGAAATCTTTAAATGAAATATATTTCATCTGCATCTTATATTTATATCTCTTGCTTATTCTAGTAATACATCCGGTGCGAGTTGATGAGAATAAAATATAAGGAGAGAATGAAAATGAAAAAGAGACTATTACCAATTTGTGCAATGGCACTTTTAACAGTAGGATATTCTTCAGTAGCGAGTGCAGATACTGGAACAGTAACAAAGGAAGAAGCGCAAGTGCAACAAGATAAAGCTAAAAAAGAAGAAGCAATTAAGG
>NZ_JAKUEU010000167.1:0-4126 GCF_022663075.1 Bacillus cereus group sp. BfR-BA-01441 | reverse complement strand
TTTGTCTAGCATCTAAAATAAAAATTGACGTTTCACGTTGTTTGTTTCGTTCAGTTTTCAAAGAACTACTTGGTCGCTCATTTGCGACTTCCTTATGTTAACATCTTCGTTTTTCGATGTCAACTAAGTTTTTCAATTTCTTTTTTGTCGTTTTCTGCGTTTCCGCATCAGCGACGGTTATTAATATATCATGGTGAAAAATGAAATGCAACACCTTTTATAAACTTTTTTTAAAACTGCCCACATTTCTTTTTTTATATCATATACTTAAACGAAATATCTCTTTCATGTATGAGCAATTCCTACATATATTTTATATAAAGTTACTCTATCAAAAGACGTTTCTTTCTATAATAAGCGTTTTATTCATATAGCATATCATACAGGGAGGAATATATATGGACTATACCGATTTATTAATCAAACTAGGTCTCTCGGCTATTTTAGGATTTGCCATTGGTTTAGAACGTGAATTAAAACGGAAACCACTTGGTTTAAAAACGTGTTTAGTTATTTCTATTATTAGTTGCCTCCTAACGATTGTTTCTATTAAAGCAGCTTATAACTTACCACATACCGATCATATGAATATGGATCCACTTCGACTTGCCGCTCAAATTGTATCAGGAATTGGTTTTTTAGGTGCTGGCGTAATTTTAAGAAGAGGTAACGATAGCATTGCAGGGCTCACGACTGCCGCTATGATCTGGGGTGCTTCTGGTATTGGTATTGCTGTTGGGGCCGGATTCTATATTGAAGCGATATTCGGAATGTGTTTCCTTATGATTAGTGTCGAACTTATACCACTCGCGATGAAATATGTAGGCCCTAGATCATTTCGTCAACGTGATATCGCTGTGAAACTTGTTGTACGAAATATGGACAATATCCCAATCGTAATTGAAGAAATAAAAGAAATGGATATAAAAGTTAAGAATATGAAGCTTAAAACATTAGAAAACGGTTCTCACTATTTACATCTTAAACTATCCATTGATCAAAAAAGACATACTGCTGATGTTTACTATGCTCTCCAGCATCTTGAAAGTGTCCAACAAACTGAAGTGGAAAGTATGTAACGTAAAACAAACTCTCTTTAATTAGAGAGTTTTTCTTTTTTCTATAATGGCAACAATGAATGTAGTCCTACAAAGTAAGGAGGAATAGGCAATTGAAATCCCGTCCGAATTTAGTAGATACATTTCGTGATTCCATTATTTTTCGTTTAATTTGTTTTATTATTGTACTGACTGCTTTTTCCGGTTTTCTTATACATAGATTAGAACCTTTTCATTTCACTACATGGTTTGACGGAATTTGGTGGTCAATCGTTACCATTTTTACAGTTGGATATGGCGACTTTGCTCCCCATACGACGATAGGAAAACTAATAGGTATAAGTATTATTTTATTAGGAACTGGCTTTTGTTCTTATTATATGGTGCTGTTTGCTACTGAAATGATTAATAAACAATATATGAAAATTAAAGGTGAAGAAGCCGCTACTTCTAACGGTCATATGATTATCGTTGGCTGGAATGAGCGCGCAAAACATGTTGTAAAGCAAATGCACGTATTACAACCAAACCTTGATATCGTTTTAATTGATGAAACACTTTCTTTACTCCCAAAACCATTTCATCATTTAGAATTTATAAAAGGTTGTCCGCATCACGATCAAACTTTATTAAAGGCCAATATTGCAACGGCACACACCATATTAATAACAGCTGATAAAGAAAAAAACGAAAGCTTAGCGGATACACAGTCCATTTTAAATATTTTAACTGCAAAAGGGCTCAACCCAAACATTCACTGCATCGCTGAACTTCTTACTTCTGAACAAATACAAAATGCAACGAGAGCTGGCGTGTCAGAAATTATAGAAGGAAATAAATTAACGAGCTATGTATTTACCGCTTCTCTTTTATTCCCTTCCATTTCAGGTGTACTATTTTCACTTTACGACGAAATCTCTGATAATAAATTACAACTGATGGAGCTTCCATCGTCCTGCACCGGACAAACTTTTGCCAATTGTAGCTATACTCTTTTAAAGCAAAACATTCTCTTACTAGGTATAAAGCGCGACGAACAATATATGATTAATCCAGTTCATTCCTTTGTTCTCATTGAAAGCGACATACTCATTGTTATTCACCATTAGTAAAATGACGCTCTAATTCTTGCATGAGCACTTTCCCAATATTGATATATTTTCTTTTCACATCTCCATCTGGATCTTTCGGCTCAGCAAATTGATCCATTCCACTTGTTCCAGCTGTTAAAGTATTCACATTATCATCTAGTTCGTCTTGATATACGTGCGAAAGAATATACGGCGTTCCAAGACGAACTATTACGCCTGGTACATCTAGTTCTCCATCAATGGCTGTAAATGGAACTCGTAAAAATTGATACCCATCTTCTTCATCAATTTTGTAATCGAAGCATCCTTTATCATAATCCCAATTACCACCAATGCTATATCCAAGTGGTTTCATAATCTCTTCTAACTTATATAACGCATATGTACGTCCTTCTAAATTTGATTGAATCGGAATCAAGCCCATCCCTCCTAGACTTTTCCTTTAGCATACCCACTTTAGTTTGAATATACTGATGGACTTTTCGATAAAATAATAAAAAGCGACCGGAATCCGGTCGCTTTTTATTATTTTAAACGCTCTTCTAATTCTGCTTTTAATTCTTCAAATCCTGGTTTACCAAGTAAAGCAAACATGTTTTTCTTGTATGCTTCTACTCCAGGTTG
Organism: Bacillus cereus group sp. BfR-BA-01441; assembly: GCF_022663075.1. Lineage (NCBI taxonomy): Bacteria > Bacillati > Bacillota > Bacilli > Caryophanales > Bacillaceae > Bacillus > Bacillus cereus group sp. BfR-BA-01441. The sequence continues at coordinate 1,353 of NZ_JAKUEU010000167.1, read as the reverse complement.
GTCAAATGGATTCACGCCTAATAAGTAGCCGCTCATCGCACATGCTTTTTCGAAGAAGTATACAAGGTAACCGAATGTGTACTCATTTAATTCAGGAATATTTACGATTAAGTTTGGTACTCCCCCGTCGCTATGTGCAAGTAATGTACCTTCGTATGCTTTTGTGTTTACGAAGTCTACAGTTTCACCAGCAAGGTAGTTTAATCCGTCTAAATCGTTTTCTTCTGATTCGATTGTTAGTTCATGTGTAGATTTACCTACTTTAAGAACTGTTTCAAATAAGTCACGACGCCCTTCTTGAACGTATTGACCTAATGAGTGTAAATCAGTTGAGAAGTTTGCTGAAGATGGGAAAATGCCTTTTTGATCTTTTCCTTCACTTTCACCAAATAACTGTTTCCACCACTCAGCGAAGTATTGAAGTGCTGGCTCATAGTTAACAAGCATTTCAATTGTTTTTCCTTTATTGTATAAAGCGTTACGAACTACTGCGTATTGGTAAGCTGGATTTTCTTCTAGTTCTGATGTTCCGAAGTCATCATGACCAGCAGCTGCACCTTTCATCATCTCTTCAATATTTAAGCCACTTACTGCGATTGGTAATAAACCAACTGGCGTTAATACAGAGAAACGACCTCCAACATCATCTGGAATAACAAATGTTTCGTAACCTTCGTTATCAGCTAATGTTTTTAATGCACCACGCGCTTTATCTGTAGTTGCATAAATACGTTTGCGAGCTTCTTCTTTTCCATACTTTTCTTCTAATAACTTACGGAAGATACGGAATGCTAGCGCTGGCTCTGTTGTTGTACCTGATTTGGAAATAACGTTAATAGAGAAGTCTTTACCTTCTAATACGTCCATTAAATCTTTCATATAAGTGGAGCTAATGTTTTGTCCAACAAATAGCACTTGTGGAGTTTTACGTTGTTCTTTAGAAAGCGTGTTGTAGAAAGAATGGTTTAACATTTCGATTGCTGCGCGTGCTCCTAGGTAAGAACCACCAATACCTACAACAAGTAAAATGTCAGAGTCATTTTTAATTTTTTCTGCGCATTTTTGAATGCGAGCGAATTCTTCTTTGTCATATTGAAGCGGAAGGTCTACCCACCCAAGGAAATCGTTCCCAGCTCCAGTTTTTTCGTGGATTGCGTGATGTGTTACTTTCACTGCATCACGTAAATAAGTGATTTCATGTTCACCGATGAAGGATAACGCTTTAGAATAGTCGAACGTTACATGTATATACATCCTTTTCTAAACATTTTTTATGTATAAAAACAACATAACTACCCCATTCTATAAAAGAGTTAATTAACTCATCGCTTGCTCATGCTTCACAATTAAGGG
>NZ_JAKUEU010000166.1:0-4633 GCF_022663075.1 Bacillus cereus group sp. BfR-BA-01441 | reverse complement strand
AATCCAGAACAAAAGCTAGCAAGCGACCCTGCTGAGAATACAAATTCAGGTCCAAAGCAAATAACAACAAACATTTTAACCAGTGTAAAGTTGACGGATAAAGACGGAAAACCATTTACAGAGGATAACCGTCCAAGTACAGATTCCCCTGCCAATATTGAGTTTACATGGGAACTTTTAAAATCAATGAATGTGAAAAATGGAGATTACTATATTTTTGATCTTCCTAAACATTTTAAGATTTACAATACAATTAACAGTCCTTTATATGATAGTGAAAACCATCAAATTGGTAATTTTACTGTTACAAAAGATGGAAAAGTCACGATGACATTCAACGATTATGTTGAAGAGCATCCAGATGTTGCTGGTAACCTACAATTAAAGACAGAATTTAATAAAGCTGAAATTAAAGGTACAACAACACAAGAAATTCCTTTCCCGATTAAAGATAAGGATGTTTCTATTACAGTTGACTTTAAGCCTAATGTACAAACAGCTACGAATAAAAAGGGTTTACCTGATAGACCAATTAATACAAATGAAATTAATTGGAAAGTAGAGATGAACAAAACGAAAGACCCCCTTAAAAACGCTGTTTTTAAAGATAACATTCCACAAGGTACAAGCTTAAATAAAGATTCTATTAAAGTTTATTATTTAGAAGTTGATGTTAATGGGAATGTAACGCGTGGTGCAGAAGCTGAGCCAACAGATTACAATATTATTTCATCAGATGGCTCAAAATTGGAGATTGCTTTCAAAGATTCTATCAATAAAGCATATCAAATCGAATATGCCACAAAAATTACTGATGAAAATATTAAAAGTTTCCGAAATAACGTTACTATAACGAGTGATAATCAAAAGCAACAAAACGCAAGTTCTACTGTAACGGTTTCTCGTGGTACACACTTAAATAAAACAAGTAAATATGATCCAAAGACGCAAACAATTGAGTGGACAATTACTTACAATGGTGATCAAAGAGAGATCAAAAAAGCTGATGCGATTTTAAAAGATATTTTTGACGATACACACGAACTAGATGCAAATTCTATTGTTGTAAAAAACGCTTCATATAATGAAAAAGGAACGCTTGTAACAGGAGACGCTGTTAATAATTACACTGTAAATAACAAGAAGAATGGATTCGATTTACAGTTTAATGATGATATTAATAGTGCTTATGTGATTACCTATAAAACCAAGCCAACTAATAAAGTTATAGAAGATGGAAAAGTAAAAAATAAAGTTACAGCTGATAATGATTCAAGTAAAGAAAATGAAGCTAGCTTCAAGCAGCAAAATATTATTAAATCTAATAATAAAGCTGAAACAAATTATAAAGACAAAACAACAACTTGGACAATTATAGTAAATAATAACAACTATCCATTAAGCAACGCGATTATTACGGACACCTTTGATCATAGTGGATTACAATTAAAAGATAAGAAACTAGAAATTAAAGACGGAAATTATACCCTTCAAGCTGGGACTGACTATGTTTTAGATGTAACAGATAAAGGCTTCAAAATTACTCTTATAGGTACGTATCAGTCTAATATGACAAAGACATTAGTCGTAAAATATACGACAGACTTTGATTATACAAAGCTAGAAAGTGGTAAAACTTCATTTAAAAATACAGGTAACCTTTCTTGGATAGATACGGATTCTAATCCACAATCAAATAAAGTTGAAGCTAATTTCGATCCTGATACTTTCACAAAGGCAAATGGTTATAAATACGGTTCTTATAACGCCCAAACGAAGGAAATTACTTGGATAATAGGCTTTAACTATAATAATGTTGAGATTAAAGATCCTTATGTTATAGACGTAATACAAGATAAACAAAAATTAGTGCCTGGATCCATTGAAGTGCGCGATATGATTCTAAATGGAAATCCTGATAATGCACAACCTGGTAATGCTGTACCAACTGAGAAATATGAACTTGAAGAACCTACAGAGAAAAATAAAAACACCCTAAAGGTTCATTTCAAACAATCAATTAATTCACCTTACTATATTATCTTTAAAACAAGCCTTGATGGTGAACTTATCCAAGGCACCTACAAAAACGAGGCAGATTTAAAAGATGGCTCTAAAATCGTAAACACCCTTACAGGTGACACTCAAGTAAATAAAGGTGGCAGCTTCGTTACTAAAAAAGCTGTGCAAGACGACAACTATATTAATTGGAGTATCGCAATTAACGAAAGCCAATCAACCATTGCAGATGCCGTTGTAACAGATGATCCAACCGAAAATCAGGTAATTGTGGAAGATTCATTCCACTTATATCCTACAACTGTTGATCCATATGGAAATTTAACAAAAGATACAGTAAACGAATTAAAAGAAGGAACAGACTATAAACTCAAAATAACAACAGACAATAATACTGGAAAGCAACATTTCGAAATTGCCTTCTTGAAAAAAATTGATCGAGCTTATATTTTAGAATATCGCTCACTTATTAATGCAGACGATAAAGAAAAAGTAAGTAATAAAGCGAAAATCACAGGCAATAAGTTGACAGTTAAAAACACAGAAACTACTGAAACGATTGAAGTGAGAATGTCTTCTGGTTCAGGCGGAGGATCTGCTACTAAAGGCCGTGGAAACCTTGAAATTATAAAGGTAGATAACGACAATAAGAACGCACTATTAGCTGGGGCAGAATTTACTTTATACGATCGTACAGGTAAAACTGTTATCCGTAAAATTACAACAGACAAAGACGGTATCGCTAAATTTAATAATTTAAAACGCGATAAATATTTATTAAAAGAAACAAAGGCTCCTGAAGGCTATGTAATTAGCTGGGATTTAAAACAAGGGAAAATTGTTGAACTTGGTACACAAGAGACTACAACATATAAACTTGCAAATAAGAAGTTTGTCGGTAAAGTAGTTTTAACAAAGTCTGATGACCTGAATAAAAACGTCACACTGCAAGGTGCCGTTTTCACACTACTTGATAAAGACAAAAAAATAATTTCAGAACACGAAAAATTAACAACAAATAATCAAGGACAAATTACTGTAGATAATTTAAAACCAGGAACTTACTACTTACAAGAAACAACTGCTCCTGAGCATTATAAATTAGACAGTACACCTATACAATTCACAATCAAAGAAGATCAAACAACAGTAATAAACCGAACTGCAACAAACAGTTTGATTCCAGGATCGGCCATTTTAACAAAATTCGATAAAGATGGAAAAACTTTAGCAGGTGCGGAGTTCAGTGTACGCGATCGATATAACAAAGTAATTCGTGGATATGAAAAATTAACGACAAATGATCAAGGACAAATCGAAGCAAAAGATTTACGCCCTGGAGACTATCAATTTGTCGAAGAAAAAGCACCTAAAGATTACGACATAGATAAAAAACCAATTGAGTTTACAATTATAAAAAGTCAAAAGAAAGCACTTACTGTTACAGCGACAAATCACCTCATTAAAGGTGGTGTCACTTTAACGAAAGTCGATGATGTCGATGGCACTGCCCTTGAAGGTGCTGTATTTAAAATTGTCGATGCGAATGACGAGAAACAAGTAATTCGTGAAAATATAAAAACAGGTTCAGATGGAAAAGTTACCGTTAAAGATTTAGAGCCTGGTGCTTATAAATTTATCGAAACAGAAGCTCCTAAGGATTATACGTTAAGTACAAACCCTATCGAGTTTACAATTGATAAAAGCCAACAAGCTCTTGCTACTGTTACGGCAAATAACAGCTTAAAAACGGGCGAGGTTGAATTATTAAAAGTTGATGAGTTTGGTGAGAAAAAACCACTAGAAGGTGCTGTATTCAAACTTGTCGATACAAATAATAATGACGTTTCCCCTCACACTAACTTAACTACTGATAAACACGGTAAAGTTAAAGTTAGTAACCTACGTCCTGGTACGTATAAATTTATTGAAATAGCTGCTCCTGAACATTACGTTTTACGAGCAGAACCTATTGAATTTACAATCGATAGAAGTCAGAAAGAAACTCTACTTGTGAAAGCTGAAAATGCTTTAAAACCAGGAGATGTTGAATTAACAAAAGTTGATGATATCGATGGTACAGCTCTTGAAGGTGCTGTATTTAAAATTGTTGATGCAAATGATGAAAAGAAAGTTATTCGCGAAAATGTAAAAACTGGTGCGGATGGTAAAGCTATCGCTACTGGCTTACGCCCTGGCGATTATAAATTTATCGAAGTAACAGCACCGAAGTATTACGACAAAAATACAAAACCAATTAAATTTACGATTACAGAAAGTCAAACAACTCAGGCTACTGTTACCGCTAAAAACAGCTTAACAAAAGGCGGTATTGAGTTAACAAAAGTGAATGCTGCAGATGAAAAGGAAACACTTGAAGGTGCAGTATTTAAAATCGTTAATAGAGATACTAATGAAGATGTTCGTACGGACCTTGTTACGAATAGTAAAGGAATGCTAGTTGTAGATGACTTACGTCCTGGTAACTATAAGCTTATCGAAACAAAGGCTCCAACTTATTACGATGTAAATGTAGAACCAATTGAATTTACAATCGAAAAAGGACAACAAAAACTCCTTCCACTTACATTTAAAAATAGTTTAACGAAAGGAA
>NZ_JAKUEU010000165.1:0-4654 GCF_022663075.1 Bacillus cereus group sp. BfR-BA-01441 | reverse complement strand
GGACCGAACATTCGTTCCGTTCCATATGCAGAAAAACCGCTTGTATGTTCGTATGTTCTATTGAAAATACGCTTGTGTGTTCGTATAATAGAAAGTAGGTAATACTTGGTTAAACAGGTTGACATTACTATAAAATAGGTTTTATAATGTGAATGTAACTGAATCAAGTTGAAAACAACCGAAACAAACTGAAAGTAGGTGAATCTTTTGTCGGAACAATATTACACGATAAAAGAAGTCGCAACACAACTAAAGGTATCCGAGAGAACTGTGCATAACTGGATCAAGAAGGAGCAATTGGAGTCTTACAAAGTGGGTCGGTTAACTCGTATATCTGAAGAACAGTTGAAAGCCTATTTGGAGAAGGAAAAACAGTAATAGAAAAGGGGATATTTGACGGATGAATAATGTTACTCTAGTTGGACGTTTAACAAAAGATGTGGATTTACGTTATACACCGAACGGCGTTGCGGTGGCAACTTTCACAATGGCGGTACCACGCAAATTTGCGGATACTAACGGTGAAAGAGGTTCCAATTTTATCAATTGCGTTGTTTGGAGAAAGCAAGCTGAAAATATGGCGAATTATACAGAAAAAGGTCAACGTGTCGGAGTCAGTGGAGAGATTCAGTCACGTAACTATGAATCCCAAAATGGAGATAGGGTATATGTGACTGAGGTTCTTGCTGAAAACGTTACATTTTTAGATAAACCGCAAAATAACAACGGAAACAACAGATAGGAGGAAAATTTGTGGACAAGCCATTACAAAGGAAACGTTTCGTACTTGAGAATGAAGGGCGCACTTTGGTTTTCGAAGAAAAGGATAATGGATTATATTCTATTTCTGAAGGTTTGGATCAGGAGTATCATGTTGTTTCTATGTCAAGAAGTGAGTTGTTAATAGCGTTTGAAATGATGTTAGGTGAAGTTTTGTAGTTTAGTAAGATGGGGTGATTATTCACCTCTCTTATTTATAAGAAGGTGGTGTTCATCATGGCTAAAAAACGTCTAAAGAAGAAACTAGAAAAGAAGAAAAAGATAAGTCTATTATTATCTAATTCTAGCATTTCTAAAAAAGATACAAAGCGTTTAAAAGGTCGTGAATTAGATGTAGTTTATAAACAGGTAAATCAAAAGGTAAAGAATAGAGAACGAGCTAGAGCTATATCAGCAGAAGCGAAAAAGTGGGGGCTTTCACCTACTAAGTTTAATTCATGGAAGAAACTACTTCCTGAAATTGAACGTATAAAGAAAGAGATCGCCAAGGAAAAGAAAAGAGAAGAACAAAGAAGGAAGAGAGCGGAAAAGAATAAAGGGAAGGCTCTATATGTTTTTTGGACAGATACGCAGGGTCATTCATTAGAAGAATGGGATAGACAAAGGGATCAAGTAGAACACATTTATAGTGTTCATGGAGAGGAAGGGCTTAGAAGCCATATTCAAACCACTATACATGATAGATTAGGTATTCCTACTGGGGCTTGTGACGCTCCACAAATTGTTGATGATAAATCACAAATCGAATTAACTAACTATTATTATGCTGATGGTTGGCGTGAAGTGTATAGCGGGAAATGTAGGTATTGGTTGCCTATTTTAAAGTTGATCGCAACTATGATGACAGCTTTATATAAACCAGAAGATAAATTACAATTTGTTCTTGATCTAGCAGCGGAAGTTGATTATTTCAATAATGAATTTGCAGAGCGGATACACGGGCTGATCTACTAAGGAGGTTTTCGAAGTGTCACGACAAAAAAGACAAAAAGAAAGTGACAAGCCTTTTAAACTTGTCACACTCGACGTTGAAACCCGAGGAAGATTTGGAGAGGTCTTCCAGATCGGGATATTTGACGGTGAATCATTTCTTCACTCTACTGACGTTAGTTTCATCTTAACACACTTAAAGTCACTACTTCAAGAGTATGAATTGCATATCTATACTCATTTTTTAGATTTTGATTTATCGAAGATATTACAACATTTATTAGATATAGATAGAATTGATTTTAACGATTCGTTATTTATAAATAATAGAGTCGTAAAATTTACAACTAATAACGGAATGGTTTTTCATGATTCTTATAAAATGTTACTAGGTTCACTGGCAGATCTGTGCGAGGATTTCGGTCTATCTATTGATAACAGTAAAGTTAATCTAGAAAAATATATGAAAGAAAATGGATATGAAGATAAGGAAGACTTTTTCAAAAGGGTACCTTCTGATGATCCGGTTCTAATTCATTATTTAGAAATGGATTGTAAATCACTTTATTATATTTTGATGGAAGTAATTCATTTAGTAGGTTTACCGGACAAAGTTTTTGCGAGTTGTCCGACAGTTGCATCTTTAGCGAAAACATTTTTCCAACATTTCTTCAAAGAAGATTACAAGAAAGCAATTTCTACTAATTACTTTGGAGCTGAAGGAGAATATTTAGAACAGCAAGTGAGAGCTGGTTATCACGGAGGAAGAACGGAAGTATACAAACCAATTGCCGAAGATGTTTATCATTATGATGTAGTAAGTATGTATCCGGCGATCATGAAGACAATGGATATTCCGTACGGTCATTATACGATCCATCGTAAAACTGATAGAGTGAAACCGAAAACAGTTTATATGAGTCACAAGTTATCCGGTGGTAAAAATGGAGCAGGTTTTGCACTTGTGAAATTGTATGTACCAGAAGAACTAAACATACCACCACTACCTTTTAAATTTTCTAGAAAACTATTATTCCCAACAGGTTATTTATGGGGTGTTTGGTCATTCGAAGAATTAAAGATGGCTGAATCATTCGGGGTAGTAATAGAGGATATTCAAGAAGTTTATTTTTGGACAAAAAAAGATAAATTATTTAAAGGTTATATTGAGTACTTTGAAAAGTTGAAACAAGGAAGTACAGGCGGAAAAAGAGCAGTTGCTAAACTTATGCAAACGGCACTCTATGGACGTTTTGCTATGAGAAGGATTCAAACATCCTACTGTAATATTGAAGAGGAAGAAAAAAGAAAAACAGAAGGTTCGATATATGTAAAGAAACAATATACGAAATTCAAAGGTTCAGAACAAGAATACATTATGTATAAGAGCATTTCACAATCAAAAACAATTCAACCGCATATTTCAGCTTATATAACGAGTTATGCGAGAGTGAAATTATATAAAGATTTAATGGAAGAAAAGGCGAACGGCGCGGATATTTATTACACTGATACAGATGCTATTGTGACAAGTAAAGAAATGAATCCAAACAAAGTTGGTAATGAATACGGAAAATGGTTACCGGAAGGTAAGATCAGCAGGGGGATCTACCTACAAGAGAAGATGTATTCGGAATTAGGGATCAAATGGAATGAGCTAGAACAAATACACGAATTCTACGAAAAGACTAAAGCAAAAGGTGTTATAAAGGATGCTAGATCATTAGATTATAAACAATTTGAAGAGTTTTATATGTCCTTAATAGATGGAGAAAAGAAAATCAAATTGTACGATAGTTATATAAGAAGAGCATCTTTAGGTTATGTATTGAATGGTAACAAGGACATAGAAGCAACCGTTTCTGAATCCAAACACATAGCCTTAAAAAGAAGAAAGAAACGTTTGATAGATTATATAAGAAATATAAGTATTCCGCATCACTTTGAATCTTATGATGCAAAAACACCGCGTTACTGGGCTGATGAAGAATTAGAAAACGAAATGTGGAAGTTGGCTAAATTCCACGATACACCGACAGGTAGTTATGAAGGTGATGTTTCATGAGGGTTCAAAGTCACACTTGCAATGAAATATTAAAAATTGATATGTCACTAGAAAAAGAAGATAAGAACGCAATTATTGAAATGTTTGAGAAAAAGGGATTTACAAATGTACACGGTCTTTCATATAAGCGTGGTAGCGGGGAAAAAAGAGCGCAATTAACTTTCTTAAAGTCACACCAAGTAGAAGAGGTTAAGGGGGATAATTATGTTGAGTGAAAGAGAAAAAGAAGCGATGGAATGCATTGAGGGGTATATTTCAGAATTTGGTTTTGCACCTTCTGTTCGTGATCTAGGTGATCGTTTGTATGTTAGTTATAAAACAGCTCATCGTTATTTGTTACAATTAGAAAAGAAAGGAAAAATCAAACGACTTCATCACAAATCACGTTCAATTCAAATTTGTTGAAAGGGGTGTGACAATTGAAAGATAAGATACATGAATTGATAATTGAGTTATTGCAAATGGATAAGTCTGTTGTATCAAAAGAGTATATAGTTAAAAGATTGTTAGAAATAGAGAAAGAAGGCTAGCGGACAAGCTAGTCTTTTTTTATTTGTCCAAAATGACACACGTGTGACGTTATGCGGAACGTTCGTTCGTATTATAGTATACATATACAGAACATACATTCTATTTTAAGGAGTGAGATACATGAACGACATGCTAAAAGCAATTGAAGAAAATCCCTTTCTATTACGATTCGGGGACGGACAATTCTTCGCCAAAAAGAAAGTTGAAGAGGAAGAAGTGGACGACATCGACGACGATGAGGAAGAAGAAAAACCGAAACCTAAAAGAAAATCCAAAAGTGAGGAGGACGCACCACAATGGGCAAAGACATTCATGTCGACGATACAGGAAGTAATAAAGCCGAAGGAA
>NZ_JAKUEU010000164.1:0-4695 GCF_022663075.1 Bacillus cereus group sp. BfR-BA-01441 | reverse complement strand
TTCACAACTAGGGTGGTACCGCGATAATTTTGTCGTCCCTACGTATTTACGTAGGGGCGTTTTTTTATTATTAGGGAGGAAGTGAACGTATTAGAAAAGAGTATTGATAGAACAATATAAATACCGAATTGTAACAAAGAAAAAGAGATAGAGAGGAGATTAACAAATGAATTCACAGCAATGGACATCGAAATTAGGTTTCGTATTAGCTGCAGCAGGTTCGGCAATTGGTCTTGGGGCGATTTGGAAATTCCCATATATGGCCGGCATTGGAGGAGGCGGAGCGTTCTTCCTAATTTTCATCGGTTTCACATTATTAATTGGTTTACCGCTATTATTAGCTGAATTTGTTATTGGAAGAAGTACACAAAAAGAGGCTGTCGATGCATATAGAGAGATTGCTCCTAAAACGTTATGGCCTTGGTTAGGTAAATTAGGAATTGTAACATGTTTCATATTACTTTCTTTCTACAGTGTTGTAGGAGGCTGGATTTTATTATATTTATGGAATGCAATTACAGGTAGACTATGGGAAGGAAATGGAGCATACGAAGCTACGTTTGGTGAAATCATTTCCAATCCATATTTAGCAGTTGGATCACAGCTATTATTCATCCTTATTACTATTTTCATCGTAAGTAAAGGTGTACAAAATGGTGTTGAAAAAGTAAATAAATATTTCATGCCAGCACTATTCGTTTTATTCTTTGTATTAATCGTTCGTGCACTTACGTTAGATGGTGCTGGAGAAGGCGTTCGTTTCTTCTTACAACCTGATTTCTCACATGTAACATCAGAAGTTATTTTATACGCAATGGGGCAATCGTTCTTCTCATTATCTGTTGGGGTAGCCGTTATGGTAACGTATAGCTCATACTTACCGAAAGAAGAAAGCTTACCACGTTCAGCATTTTCTATCGTAGCCTTAACTCTTGTTATTACATTACTTGCAGGACTTGCAATTTTCCCAGTTGTGTTCGCATTTGGGATGGAACCATCTCAAGGACCAGGACTATTATTTATCGTATTGCCAGCTATTTTCAGTAAAATGGCATTCGGAAAATTATTCTTCATCGTTTTCTTATTACTATTCTTCTTCGCTACGATTACATCAGCAATTTCGATGTTAGAAATTAGTGTTGCATCGTTAACATCAAAAGGTAAAGGGAAACGTGAAAAAATGGCCTTAATCGTAGGGTTATTAATCTTCGTTGTTGGGGTACCATCAGCATTATCATTCGGTATATTAAGTGATCTGAAGATTTTCGGGAAGACAGTCTTTGATTTAGCGGACTATGCAGTAAGTAACGTATTAATGCCACTTGGTGTATTATTAGTTTCTATCTTTGTTCCTTTAAAAATGAAGAAAGATGTATTAATGAAAGAGCTAGGTGTAAGTAAAAATAAAGGTTATAAACTATTCGTATTATGGTTATTCTTACTTCGTTATATCGCACCAATTGCGATTATTATCGTATTCTTAAATGTACTTGGCATTATATAAAAAGAAAGGTAGCGTATCATACAAAGATACGCTACCTTTTTATTTTGCTCTTTTTTGCAATTCATTTACTGTTACGAACTGATAGCCCTTCTTAGATAAAGAATCTAAAATACCTTCAATCGTTTGTAAATTTTCATTAGACTCATCATACATAGAGTGCAGTAAAATGATAGAACCTGGTTTTACATTTTTATTAACGTATTTAATTTTATCAGCCGCAGATTTATAAAAAGTATCGGGCTCAAGATCCCATGTGATTGTTTCGATATTGTTTTTATTTAAATAATATGGCAGCCCTATTAACTTCTTACCGTTAGGGGGCCTAAAATCAATTTCGTCTGTAAATCCTGTTTGGCGGATTAATGAATTCGTTTTTTCTATTTCATCTTTAATAAAAGAAGGTGTTTTGAAAACCATTCTATTATGAGAATATGTATGGTTTCCAAGTTGGTGCCCAGATTGCGTGATAGCTTCTCCTAACGATAAATTTTGCTCTAATTCATTTCCAATTAAAAAGAAAGTAGCTTTAGCGTTGTATTTATCTAGTAGCGGTAATATTTGTTTTACATTGTTAGTAGGGCCATCATCAAAAGTTAAAGCAATCACTTTTTCATTTGTTTCTACGCGTTGTGTTAAATCTCCAAATAATTGAAAGCTTCTTGCGTTCATCAATTTGTATGTTCCGAATAATGCCGTGATAATAAAGAATAGTGTAACGATTGTAATGATAATTTTTTTCTTCATAATGTAACCTCACAATGATTTTTAATTCAGTTAAAAAGTATTATATCAAACTAAGTAATTTCGTGCTTTAAGAAGGGTGTGGATGCAAGGAGAAGGAATTTATCATATAATAAAATGCAAAAGGTATATTAGGAGGTGTTTATATGGCGATTATAATTCAATTGCCAGACACTGCAACGTCTCATGCAAAGCCAAGTATGGAAATGGCGATACTTTGCGTGAGGTAGACAAGTAATATACAATCGCCTATATGAGCTCGTATCATTTTTTATATTTGGCTTTGCACCTTATTGAAATGAACCATAAAAAATAAGGGGCGAGCAGAAATGAAATACGTAAAAGCTAATGCTGTTTTACCAGAGAGTTTAATTACTGAAATTCAAAAGTATATACAAGGTGAAACAATTTACATTCCGAAACAAGAAACGAAACATTATAAATGGGGTACACGATCTGGCGGAAGAAAACAACTAGATGAAAGAAATAAAGCAATTAAAGAAGCGTTTAAAAGTGGGATTGCTATTCATCAACTTGCAGAAGAATATTTTCTTTCTGGGGAAACGATTAAAAAGATTGTGTATTCTAAATAAGAGGAAAAGAGTCTGATTCATATATTACTTTGAATCAGACTCTTTTTGTTTTATGTGTATTGGATATATGAGGCGTGAACGGGCATGATAATAGAAAAAATGTGTCGTTTTTTTATTAAATGGTATACAGAGCACTTGAAAAGTAGAAAGGTGAACATATATGAATCATATTGGACAAATAACGTTAGAGCTTTTAGTTGGTTTTTTTGTTCTATTAATTGCTACAAAAATATTAGGGAAAACACAAATATCTCAGCTAACGCCATTTGATTTTATTTCTGCAATCGTCCTAGGTGAGCTCGTTGGAAATTCAATATATGATCCTAAAATTAAAGTATGGTCTATTTTATATTCAGTATTTGTTTGGGTAATTTTAATTTATACTATAGAAGTGATAACACAAAAAGTAAGAGGAACAAGAAGGTTTTTTGAAGGGTATCCTTCAATTATTATTCGTAACGGAAAGATTGATCGTGAACAATTAAGCGTAAATCATTTGGATATAAACCAATTACAACAAATGCTTAGGCAACAAAAAGATATATTTTCAATCCGAGAAGTTGAATATATGATATTGGAACCGAACGGAAACATAAGCGTTCTGAAAAAAAGTAAATACGAATCTCCTACTATAAATGATTTAAGTTTAAAACATAAGCCTGTATACTTACCAATTTCATTAATTAGTGATGGAAAAGTAGTTAAGGATAATTTGAGGGAAGCGGGATTTGATGAAGGATGGCTTTATAAACAAATAAAGCAAAAAGGAATTACTAAATTTGAAGACGTATTATATGCGGAATGGAAAACAGATGATGGCTTCTTTTGTCAGGAAATGCAGCGGTAGAGAATAAGTGATATATGTAATGTTTGTTTCTAAGTTATCTTTTACATATCAAAAAATGTAATCATTGTATACAATAAAACTAGATCAACAATTTGTATGGAGTGATAAAGATGGAAGCGTTTATTAGAAGTGATCAATATAATTTTATAAAATCACAAGCTTATATTTTAGCAAACGGGCATGCAACGGCAAATGATAGAGGTGTAATTCAAGCGTTAAAATCGCTTGCGATTGAAAAGATAATACATGTATTTGAGAATTTAACGGATGAACAGAAAGAGTTAATTGATACGGTATTAACAGTTCAAAATAGAGAAGATGCAGAATCATTTTTAATGAAAATAAATCCGTATGTAATTCCGTTTCAAGAAGTTACAGCACAAACATTAAAAAAATTATTTCCTAAAGCGAAAAAGTTAAAACTTCCTGATATGGAAGAAATGGATATGAAAGAAATATCTTATTTAAGCTGGATTGATAAGGGGTCAAGCAGGAAATTTATTATAGCGAAAAATGATAAAAATAAATTTGTTGGTCTGCAAGGAACGTTCCAAAGTTTAAATAAAAAAAGCATTTGTTCGTTATGTCATGGACATGAAGAAGTAGGAATGTTTTTAGTTGAAATTAAAGGCGATGTACCAGGAACTTTCGTTAAAAAGGGAAACTACATTTGCAAAGATGGTGTAGCTTGCAATCAGAATATGAAGTCACTTGATAAATTACATGATTTTATTGAGCGATTGAAGAAATAACGAGAAAACCTCTAGTATTTAAACTGGAGGTTTTTATTTTTTGAAGAAGTAAAATAAGCTTTCTTTGTAAATGTAGATTTATAATGAAATTTGATAAAAATATCTATTATGATACAGTTGCTTATATGCAAGGAGGTAAAACATGGATTACCTTTTATCGAAAGAAAAAGTGAAGCGATGGCCCAAAGATATGATAGCGGCGGGGCGTTTTCATACAGTTGGCCTGAAATCGGATGGCACGGTAGTAGCGGTGGGCCG
>NZ_JAKUEU010000163.1:0-4730 GCF_022663075.1 Bacillus cereus group sp. BfR-BA-01441 | reverse complement strand
CAAGGTCAACATCATGGACACCAAGGTCAACAGCACCAACAGCACCAACAGCACCAACAATATCAGCAATATCAGCAACAACAACAATCTTCTCCTTGGACAGGTGGAATTGGAGCAGGAGGAGCGGGGGCAGCAGCAGGAGCGGCTAGCATTAGTGGAGCTGCAGGACATGCGGGACACGTGGGTCATTAATGATTGCCAGAAAAAAAGACATAATAAAAAACTGCTAGGAAATCCTAGCAGTTTTTTTCAGCTTCTTGACGCTGACGTTCAATTTCAGCACGAAGTTGTGGTTCTGGTGCTTGCCAGCCTTCAGGTTTTAGAATTTTACCGTCACCTTCGCGGAATCGAGGTTTCCCGTCAGGGAATAGTTTTGCCATGTTTGCGTTATTTACAATTTCGAATCCTTTATCAGGACGTACGCCCATTTCGGCAAACGTGCCGAATGCAAAGTAAATAAGGTCAATCAGTGCATCATATTGATCTTCAACAGTCGTTGCTTCTAGAAATTCTTCTAGCTCTTCTTGCATAAAACTCGCACGGATTTTTGCACGTTCTTCTGTTAATTTTGTTGGAGTATTTGTCACAGGATGTCCGAATACTTCATGCATTTTCGCAACAAGTTCGTATCCTTTATCTAAACCTTTTTCGTTTGTCATGTTGTTTCATCCTTTCTTACGTTATGCCGAAGTTTATTGTAACATAAGGTGATTATGAAATGAAAAGAACATCTTATCGAAATAAGATGTTCGCTCGTTATTCTTCTTTTTTTATTAAAAGCGATGAAATAAGATCGATGCCAAAAATACCGACGAGTAACATTGGTATAACGACAAGTAAGTAACGTGTGAAGGAAACATTTTTTAAGTATGTATGAGCAAATAAAAAGACGCCGAGAAATAAAATACCATTTAAAATAGGCTTTACTAATTTTTTAGACATAAGCTCCCCCATAAATATCTTCTCTCTCTATTTGATAATAAAAAACTCCTCTCTCCGTTGTATCATGCTGGAGAGAGGAGTTCAATCATTTCTCATTCAATAACACCAGAATTTGTAATATTTACGGTGTATTTTATATGAACCGGAACATCTTTATACATTTGTCTCCATTCTTCTAATTTGAATGGGCGATAATGTTGTTTATACTTTGCACCTAGCCCGAGAGGATCGACGCCTAAAGATTTAAATTGCTTAATTAACTTAGCAGCTTGTTTATCTAATTGTTTTTGGACATCTTTTTCAATGTTTTTTGTGTTCTTGTTATTTTCTAAGTTAATTTGTTTTGATAGTTCTTGAATACGTGCATCAAGACGAACGTGAATGAAAAAAGAAGGCTTTCCGTTTTTAATTTTTATATCGTAAGTTGGAACAGAACGAATATTATTAATCATTACGTACGCAGAATCTGTTTTAAATTCATGTGAATCTAATTTATGTTTCTCTAATAGTCCTTTAAATATGAACATATCTTTTTCCGCAATTTTACCGATATATTTATCTTTTTTAAAAAGGCCAATTCCGGTAATTTTTATTTTATCACCATGCTTCTTTAGAATGGGAATATAGTAGTCTTTTCCTTCTTGATAATAGCGAAATGCTCCTATATGTAGATTATCCGCTGGTAAAGGTCCGGTCTCCATGTTATGTTCTAGCAATTTTTTTATATAAATTGCAACGTTGTATGAAGTCGAATATTTGCCCTTTAAAAGTTCAGTACCATTCCCATCTAATAAAGCAGCATATAAAGCGTTCCCTATATTCACATCTCGAAGTAATGTATCGAATGAAGTAGACATTCCTGTTTTGGCAAGCCTTATTGTATATAGAGCGACACGCATTTGTCCGCTAGCAAATGGTTGAGAAGACTCTAAAGATGTGTCTGCTTTTACTTGTTTTACTGCATTTGCACTGCCTTCAAAAACTTGAACTTTATTTCCTTTTTTCTGAATGGGACAAACGAATGTCACTTTTACTTTATTATCTTTTGCGACATCAAAAACGCTTCCTTGAATAAGTTGTACATCATCGATAATATTTTTTTGTAAACATCCAATTAGACTGAAGAATGTTATACAAGAAATAAGTATTAATTTGCTTGTGCTTTTGATTTTTTCCATTTTCTTTTCACCCACACAATAATAAATAGGATTGGGATGTATACATAAATGAGCCAAAAACTAACTTTTGATACATTACTAATAAAGTTATTAATATCGTGTCTGTTGGTTAAAAGTTGCGAAACAATGAGAGTGATAAAGATAAAAGCAATTAAAATGCCCCTTTGTTTTACACGGAATATTTCATGTGTTCCTCTCATTGACGCCCATAAAGGGAGGATGAAACTTGAAATAATAACGAGTGCATAGCCTGAAATTGCAATATATTCGAGTCTTTCTATAAATGGTAATTGAATGACTTGGGTCATAGAAAGTTGGGCCCATATCGTTTTTAACAATTGTTTTTCACTAAAAAATGCAAAGGCTAAAAGGGTGCTAAATAAATATAGAAGATTTGAAAATAGTGCTCCAAACTGAGCGTATTTATGAGATTGCATAGGCTTTTTCACAAATGGATACACCATGAGGTAAATTTCAAAACCGGTCATACTGTAGATTGACAGTTGAGCGGATTTTAAAATGTCTGAAAAAGAATGTGTGAATATAGGTAGTAAATTATCCCAATGTGAATATTTCAAAACGAATAAGCTTAGAAATAAGTATCCTAATGTACCACCAACAGAGATGACGCAAATACCGGTAATTACACGAAATCCAGAAGAGATAATGTAATAGCTAACTAAGCATAAAAAGAGTGTTAACATAAAGGTGGAAGCGGTAGGAAACATCCATACTTGAATAATTTCAACATATGTTCGGATGACCGAAATACTAACGATTAAAAAATAAGCCATAAAGATGATGCTAATGCCATTTCCTAGCCATTTTCCAAATGTTTGCCGATGTAAATCAACTAAATTCCCATTTGTTTCTTTTAATAAGACATACATCATCCATATAAGAATATGGATGAAAATTCCTGTGATTATAACTCCCATCCATCCGTCGTATCCAGCGGCCTTTGCGATGATTCGAGCGAATCCGAGAACTCCAGCACCAAACTGTGCACCGTGAATTAAGAAGAAAACAAAGATAGGAGATATTTGATATTTTTCTTGAACTTTACTCATCAATGCACCTCATTTCTCAATCATCAAAATCTGATCTATGTTTTGTTGAAATTCCTTTCGCTGCTTTTTTTACATGTTGTGGTCTTGCTTGCACATCTCTCGTATCAATCATTGTTAATGGAAAACGAATCCAAGAATCTTTAACTGATTGTTGCCTTGTCGGATAAAACAAAGCGTACGGCTTACGTAAGGAAGTAAGTCTAAAGAGATGAGTAAATAAAAAGATAAATCCAAGAGAAATTCCGAGCAATCCGCCTATTTCTGCAAACATAAGAAAAGGAAAGCGTAGTAATCGAACAGCGTTTCCCATTTTATAAATAGGTGTAATAAAGGAAGCGAGTGCTGATAGTGCAACGATAATTAATAAAATGTTACTCGTTAAACCTGCTTGTACAGATGCTTGTCCGATTACGATACCCCCTACAATACCGAGCGTTTGACCAACTTTCATCGGTAACCTCGCGCCAGCTTCTCTCAGTAAGTCGATTGCAAGTTCTAAAAAGAGCGCTTCAATTAAAGGTGGGAATGGTACTTGTGCCCTTGATAAAATTAAAGTTTCAAGTAAATCACTTGGAATAAGTTCATAATGATAATTTAAAACTGCAACGTATAACGGTGTAGCGCAAATTGAAAATAGAACGGCAATTAATCTTAAAATCCTTGAAAATGTAGCGTACATCCAGGAGACGTTATAGTCTTCTGGTGAAATGAAAAAATCGAAATAGGATACAGGTGTTAGTAAAACACTTGGAGAACCATCAACGAAAATAGCGATTTTTCCATCAATTAGTGCTTTTGTAACTCTATCAGTGCGTTCTGTATTGATATAGAGAGGGAAAATCGATTTTTCACCCATCAATTCTTGTATATAAGCACTATCATTAATTTGATCATATTCAAGAGCGCGTAATGATTCCTCGAGAAAATCTACATTATCTTTTTCAGCGAGGTTGTCTAAATACATCATGACAACTTTTGTTTTGGAAAACTCGCCAATAATCATTTCTTTTGTTTGTAAATCTAAAACAGGAAGACGCTTTCGAACTAAATTAATGTTTGTATCAATATCCTCTACAAAACCTTCTTGCGGACCAATAACAGTTGATTCGTTTAAAGGAGGGGTTGGTGCACGATAATTATCAATTGCAATGTTTGCAAGCATACATTTTTGATCTTGCTGATTCAATTGAATAATCGCATGCCCCTTTAAAACCATATCCTCAATTTTTTGTAAGTCGTTCGTAATTGTAATGCCGCTCATTGGAATATGTTCTTTCAGCTCTTCTAGTGAATCATTAGGTCGTTCCAAAAGAGTAGGCATTAAATATTTTTGTAATTTCTCTCCATCAAGCGAAGGACGATAGTAAGAAATCCAATAAGGCATCGTTTCATCGTCGGATGTATGATAATTCACAAAATCACTAGACCTTTTCAGCTTCTCTATTAAATTTTGTAAAGAATGGATACGGTCTTTTTCTGGTTTCGTAAAATCATAAATACTATTACCTTTAGAGTTTTGCTGCTGCTGTCCTTGAGAAGA
>NZ_JAKUEU010000162.1:0-5084 GCF_022663075.1 Bacillus cereus group sp. BfR-BA-01441 | reverse complement strand
TAAATATGCGAACGAATATAATATTCCAGTTACGTTTTTAGGAAATGGATCGAATGTCATTATTAAAGATGGTGGAATTCGCGGGATTACAGTAAGTTTAATTCATATTACAGGTGTTACTGTAACAGGAACGACGATTGTAGCACAGTGTGGTGCAGCAATTATTGACGTATCACGTATTGCCTTAGACCATAACTTAACGGGTCTTGAGTTTGCTTGTGGTATTCCAGGTTCAGTTGGCGGAGCATTATATATGAATGCTGGTGCATACGGCGGTGAAATTTCGTTTGTATTAACAGAAGCTGTCGTAATGACAGGTGATGGAGAGCTACGTACTTTGACGAAAGAAGCATTTGAATTTGGATATCGTAAGAGTGTATTTGCGAACAACCATTACATTATTCTTGAAGCGAGATTTGAACTTGAAGAAGGTGTACATGAAGAAATTAAAGCAAAAATGGATGATTTAACGTTTAAACGTGAGTCAAAACAGCCTCTAGAATATCCTTCATGTGGTAGCGTATTTAAGCGCCCACCAAATAACTTTGCTGGTAAGTTAATTCAAGACTCAGGACTACAAGGTAAGCGAATTGGTGGAGTAGAAGTTTCTTTAAAACACGCTGGGTTTATGGTGAATGTTGATAACGGAACAGCACAAGATTACATCGATTTAATTCACTTCGTACAAAAGACAGTTGAAGAGAAATTTGGCGTGAAGTTGGAGCGAGAAGTAAGGATTATTGGAGAAGATAAGGAATAAAGAAATACGTATGAAGATATGAATTATTTTAAAATAATATTTGGGTATTGTTGACAATTTGTTTTCAATTCAATATAATGGCTAATAATTTAACAAATAACATACGTTGAAAGAGCCCAGTAGCAGTTTGTCACTGTTAACGAGAGAGCTAGGGGTTGCTGGAACCTAGCACAAACAAACTTGTGAATTACACTCTGGAGTATCTTAGGTAATGCTAAGCGGACTGGCAATCGATATTATTGCTAAGAGTGGTATGAGTAGCTATGCTATTTATACAAACTGGGTGGTAACACGGTGAATAATCGTCCCTATGTCATAGACATAGGGATTTTTTGTTTTAAAAAAATAAAGGGGATGACAAAAGATGAATATCATTGATGAGTTAGAATGGCGCGGCGCCGTTAATCAACAGACTGACGAAGAAGGCTTACGTAAGCTAATAGAAGAGAAAAAGATTTCACTATACTGCGGAGTTGATCCGACTGGTGATAGTATGCATATCGGACATTTGATTCCGTTTATGATGATGAAGAGATTCCAATTAGCTGGTCATCATCCTGTTATTTTAATTGGCGGGGCAACAGGAACAATTGGTGATCCGAGTGGACGACAATCAGAGCGTCAACTTCAAACGTTAGAAGTAGTTCAGCATAATGTAGATGCGTTAACAGCACAAATGAAAAAGCTATTTGATTTTGGTGGAAATAGCGAAGTGAAAATGGTAAATAACTATGATTGGACACATGAAATAAATATTATTGAGTTTTTACGTGATTACGGGAAAAACTTTAGCATCAATAGCATGTTAGCGAAGGATATTGTAGCAAGCCGTTTGGATACAGGTATTTCTTTCACGGAATTCACGTACCAAATTTTGCAAGCGATGGACTTCCATCATTTATACACGAAAGAGGATGTTCAACTGCAAATTGGTGGTAGTGACCAATGGGGAAATATTACGAGTGGTTTAGATTTAATTCGTAAGTTAGAAGGTCATGAGGCGAAAGTATTCGGATTAACGATTCCGTTATTATTAAAATCGGACGGTACGAAGTTTGGTAAATCAGCGGGTGGTGCGGTTTGGCTTGATCCTGAAAAAACGACACCGTTTGAATTTTACCAGTTCTGGGTAAATACAGATGACCGTGACGTAATTAAATACTTGAAATACTTTACGTTCTTAACGAAAGAGCGTATTGATGAATTAGCAACGAAGGTAGAAGCGGAACCTCATAAACGTGAAGCGCAAAAAGTATTAGCGGAAGAAATGACGAAATTTGTTCATGGAGAAGAGGCGTTCCTGCAAGCTGAGAAAATTACAGCAGCGTTATTTAGCGGAGATATTAAATCGTTAACAGCTGATGAAATTGAACAAGGCTTTAAAGAAATGCCAACATTTCAGTCTTCAAAAGAGACGAAAAACATCGTAGAATGGCTAGTTGATTTAGGAATTGAACCATCTAGACGACAAGCGCGTGAAGATATTAATAACGGAGCGATTTCTATGAATGGTGAGAAAGTAACAGATGTGGGTACAGATGTTACTGTAGAAAATTCATTTGATGGACGATTTATTATTATCCGTAAAGGGAAGAAGAATTACAGTCTTGTGAAGTTAGGCGAATAGTTTGTGTGAAAGGATGGGAGTAGGAAGAATACTTCCATCTTTTCGTATACACAATTTGGACATAAAATAATCAGTAAATTTAGATAATTAAAAGGGTTATACGATTCTTCTGCCGAATAAATAAGTTAGAGAAAATTACGGATAAAAATAGCCCGAACCATGCAGGGCATGATTCGGGCTTATATTCAGATTAGTAAGCTAAGCTGAATAGACCTTTAATGTGTGATAAGTAACGAACGTTACTTGCTTCTTTCATTAATGATGCTGGTAAGCCTTTAAGTGGAGTATTGCTTGCTCCAATTGTAGCAACCGCATCTTTACGTCCTAGACTAGCAAGTGTTCCAGAGTTTACAGGTGCGAACTCTTCGAATGCTTTGCCTTCTAGTGCTGCGTATAAGTTGTATCCAATTAACTCACCCATTTGCCAAGCGATTTGTGCAGTTGGTGGGTATGGACGTCCGTCTGGAGCGAAGACAACAGCGCTGTCTCCAGCAACGAATACGTCTTTGTGAGAAGTAGATTGTAGGTATGCATCAACTGTTGCACGTCCACGGTTAACTTCAAGACCTGATTCACCGATTAATGGGTTACCTTGTACGCCGCCCGTCCAAACGAATGTGTTAGCAACAAGTTTTTGACCGTCTTTTAAGTCGATTTCGTTGCCAGCAACGTTTGTTACAGGAAGACCAGTTAAGAATGTAACGCCGCGCGCTTCTAGGCTAGTAGTTGCACGTTCGATTAAGTGGTCTGGTAATACTGGAAGGATTTTTGGACCTGCTTCAACAAGAAGAAGTTTCACTTCTTTTGGATTTACGCCGTGGCTTTTTGCAAGTTTAGGCATAATGTCAGCAAGCTCACCAACTAGCTCAACGCCAGTTAATCCGCCACCACCGATTACGATTGTAGCATCAGCTTCGTTTTTCGTTTTCGCGTATTCACGAATACGGTCTTCAACGTGTTTGTAGATTTTATTTGCATCAGCAGCAGATTTTAATACCATGCTGTTTTCTTCTAGTCCTGGAATACCGAAGTAAGCAGTTTTACTTCCTAAAGCAACTACAAGTGCATCGTAAGATAAAGTAGTGCCGCCAGCTAATTTGATTTCTTTGCTATCAACTGAGAATGACTCAACTGTTGCAATTTTAAGATCGATATCTTTACCTTTGAAAAGCTTTGTAAGTGGCATTGCAACTGCTTGCTCAGACACGTTACCAGCTGCAAGGCGGTGTAGTTCAGTGATGATTTGGTGCGTTGGGTATTGGTTAATCACTGTAACTTGTGCTTCTGATTTACTGTAATATTTACGTACGTTTAAAGCGGCAAGAAGACCGCCATAACCAGCGCCTAAGATGACAATTTGTTTTGACATAGTATGATATCCCCCGTCTTTACTAATTGTTGTTATAAGTTAACTTATTTATTGTTACGTTCTGCACTAATTTGAAGATATGCGTTCACAAAGCGGAACATTTTTTGTGCTTGTGGATCTTTTAATAATTTTAATAGACCGAACAGGCCGATAACTTCGTTGCTTTCGTCAGCACGATCTTTCGCTTCGATTGCAGTAGCAGCCATGCTTTTCACTGTATCTTTTACAGGTTCTACAAGCTCTGTGATTGCACCAACAGTGTCGCTTTTTAATACTTCATCAGTAGCAACAGTTTGAGCGAAGTCATAAGACTTAGTTAAAATGTTAACAAGCTCAGTTAATTTTGGAAGCTGTTCTACTAGTGTTGTTAATGATTCTTGTACCTCAGGTTTTAACAACTGATCAAGTACATCAAGTTGTCCTTGGCTAGCAGAAATTTGTACAGTTTCTTGTTCTGGCTTTGTTTGAGTCATAGTTTCTGGCATCTCCAATTCTCCTTTACGATAGCAATACTCTTATTTTTTATAAGTAAGATAGTAAACGGTTACGAAACTTTATACAAAGTTTCACAAAACACAATAAAATGCCTTTAAATTTATGACAGCAAGTAAGCTGACATAAATCTAAAACCATAACGTCTTACTTATTATTTATGAACTGTCCGATACATGGCTTGTCCGCATAATGGAAAAGCTCCGTTACCGGAAAGTGTATATAATATATATCCTATATTATATACTATATACACCTATGTTAACATAAAAATGATTCCTAATTATTTGATATTGAGTGTATAACGTAGTGCTGACAAGGTATGAAAGCGTATAAAATATTTTGTTCCAGTTAGAAATGTACATATATATATAGAAAAAAAGGAAAAAATGAACAAATTCATGTTCGTTTTTTCCTTTTTCCTATTATTCACCTTCTGCAATTAGCATCGATGTGTTACCTTCTTTTTCAAGATGGCATTCGCCCCAAGAACAAAGAGAATCAAGAATGGATTCTAAAGACCAACCGTAGTCGGTAAGAGAATATTCTACTTTCGGTGGGACTTGGTTGTATACTTTTCTTTGAATGACGCCGTCGTCTTCTAATTCACGTAATTGCTGTGTTAACATTTTTTGTGTAATACCAGGCATGGAACGTTTTAGTTCACTCGTTCTCTTTGTACCTTTCGTTAAGTGACAAAGGATAACAACCTTCCATTTTCCGCCGATAACTTCTAAAGTCGCCTCTACAGGAATATTGTATTTCTTCATATGAAATCCTCCCTTTGTGAGTAAAATAAGTTAAATCATACAAATGTTACTTTTTAGTACCTATAG
>NZ_JAKUEU010000161.1:0-5269 GCF_022663075.1 Bacillus cereus group sp. BfR-BA-01441 | reverse complement strand
GTTTTCAAATGCATTCAATGTAGATTTTTTTACTTCATCCAAAAATTCCAAGAATGTTTTATCCTTTTTAGGGCGATTTCGAAGCGCAAGAGTGTTTACAAACATTCCAATAACATTTTCAACATCTAGATGATTTCGCCCAGAAATTGGAGTACCTACGATGATATCTTCTTGGTCACCATACTTCGAGAGTAATACATTATATGCTGCTAACAATAACATGAAAAGGGTCGTATCCTTTCTAGCAGCTATTTGATGCATATGACGGGTTAATGTTTTTCCTATATAGACAGAAATACTATCCCCTTTCGATCCTTTTACCGATGGTCTAGGATAATCCGTTGGTAACTGAAGTACAGGATATTCCTCTGAAAATTGACTTAACCAATAATGCTCCTGACTTTGTAATTCTTCAGATTTCAAAAAGCTATTTTGCCACGCAGCGTAATCTTTATATTGAATATGAAGCTCTGGTAATTCTTTTCCTTCATATAATTGAACAAATTCATTTACCAATAACTGAATAGATTGCCCATCTGCAATAATGTGATGCATATCAATTAACAATAAGTGTTTGTTCTCTTTAAGCTCTACAAGTTTTAATCTTATTAACGAATTATTGTATAAATCAAATGGTTCAACAAAATTTGCTATTAATTCAGATGTTTTTTCATCCCTTAGATGAAGCAACTCAATTTCAATAGGGTTATAATCATGAATTTGTTGAACAGGATTACCATCCTTAACTTTAAAGGATGTTCTTAATGATTCATGCCTTTTCAATAACATTTGGAAAGTAGATTCAACTCGTTTTATATCAAGCGTCCCTTCAATAATCATTGCTTTTGGCATATTATAACTCGTTTGAAATTTATTTAATGCCTGTAACATATAAATTCTTTTTTGCGCAGAAGAAAGCAAATAATCTTCCCTTTCCTCTACTTTTTCAATTGCATATATCTTTTCACTTTTAATTTGAGAAATGTATGCAGATTGTTCCTTGACAGT
This sequence comes from Bacillus cereus group sp. BfR-BA-01441, assembly GCF_022663075.1. NCBI lineage: Bacteria > Bacillati > Bacillota > Bacilli > Caryophanales > Bacillaceae > Bacillus > Bacillus cereus group sp. BfR-BA-01441. The sequence continues at coordinate 4,261 of NZ_JAKUEU010000161.1, read as the reverse complement.
TGATAGTTGAAAAATGATATGTATAGGAATAGAGATTTCAAATTCTCGATAAATTCTCGATACGAATGAGGCAATCTTTAATGAATGCATTCCTAAATTAAAAAGATTATCGGATATACCTATTTTTTCTTTTTCAATACCAAGGATTTGACTCCATATGGTAATCAATTTTTCTTCCAACTCATTCCAAGGTGCATGATAGGTTGATTCTCCACTTATTGCTTGTTTTGGTTCTGGGAGAGATTTTTTGTCTATCTTTCCATTTATCGTTAGAGGAAATTGATCAATCTTAACAAAGTAATCGGGAATCATAAAACCTGGGAGTCTTTTTTCCAGGAAATTTCTAAATGTTGACACGGGTATTTCTTCCGATGACATGTAATAAGCACATAAAAAATTCGATTCTTCTGAATCCTTAAGTGCTATAACAAGAACATCATCAATAGATTGATATTCTTTTAATTGATACTCAATATCTTTAAGTTCAATCCGAAAACCTCTAATTTTCACCTGTTCGTCTAATCTTCCTAGATATTCTAGATTCCCATCAGGCAACCAACGCGCAAGATCTCCCGTTCTGTACATTAAACTACCTGAAAAAAAAGGGTTAGGTACAATTTTTTCATTTGTTAAGGATTGATTATTAACATATCCTTTTGCAAGAGATTCACCGGAAATACATAGTTCACCAGGCATACCAATAGGTTGTAATTTCTGTTCATTGTCTAATATATAAACATAGTTGTTTGCGATTGGCTTGCCTATGGAAATCTTAGAATCGACCTTTAAATTTCGATAAACAGTAGTAACAACACTATTCTCTGTAGGCCCATATTCATTCGCAATTTCAACATCTTTCAATTTTTCTGAACTTTCCCTCAAAAGATTTGCTGTAACTTCCTCACCAGCTAACGTAATAATCCTTAAACATAACTGATCTTCATATTGTATCTCAGCCAACAGACTGCTATAAAGCGATGGTGTACTAATAAAATGTGTTATATTATGACGTTGAACAATATTATACAAATAGGGTGGGTTCTTTACATCATCATTTCCTACTAATATTATTTGTGCACCTGAAACAAGCGGTGTAAAGAAACTCGTTACAAATCCATCAAACGAAAAAGAGAAAAGCTGAAGTACACGATCCTTCTCTGTCAGCTTGTATTCATTTTTTCTCCAAAGAATGTTATTTGTAATACTTTTATGCTGAATCATGACACCTTTTGGCTTACCAGTAGTTCCAGACGTGTAAATACTATAGGCTAAATCTTCTCCTTTATTGATTGAAGGTAAATTCCCTTGATTTTTTGTATTCTTTTGTAACACTTCTAAATCAATTATCTCTCCATTGAAGTCTAATTTAGTTCTATCTTCCGTTTCTTTTAATAATAGACCTAAACCGCTGTCTTGGATAATTGCATTTTGACGTTCTAATGGATACTTTGGATCTATTGGTACATAAGCACCACCAGCTTTTAATATACTTAAAAGCCCAATAGCCATCTCTATACCCGGACTAATCATTAATCCAACGAACGTATTTGAAGATACCCCTTTTTGACGTAAAAGCGCAGCCAATTGATTGGCTCTTTTATTAAGTTCAGAATAAGTAATTTCACTTTCCTCAAATCTGATTGCAACTCTATCAGCACTTTTTTTGACTTGTTCCTCTACCAATTCATGTAGCAGTTTTTTATTACCAAAATTCACAGTTGTTTGGTTAAATTCCTCAAGTAATTTTTCCTTTTCTCTCTCTGTAACTAAATCTAAATCGCCGACTTTATATTCTGGGTTATCTATGAATTGTTCGATGGTCATGACAAACTGCGTAGCCAGATTACGTATAAAATCACTACTATATACTTTCTGATAAATAATTTCTCCTGTAATCTGATTATCATCATTTTGAGAAAAATGAAACGCTATTTTAGCTCGTGTATCACTTGTACAATTTTTTTCTCGAAGATTTTCAAAATTAATAAGTACAGGGAAGTAAATGTCCTCTGTCTCTGAATGAAGTAATCCCATGGATGATAATAGAGAACTAATATTTAATTTCTGATGATCAACAGCATCATTAACCGTGTTTTTTACGTTTAATAGAAGTTCTTTCCATGTCATATCAGGCGATACCGTATTTCTAAATAAAGTAAGATCATCCATACCGTTTTTTAATCCGGTTGTACCTATTAATATATCGTTATTCCTTGTATATTTTTGCAGAATAACATTTATAGACGTAATTAAAATTAAGAATGTTCCCCATTTCGAATAATTACTAATCTTATTAATTTTTTTGCTTACCTCTATTGGAATTGGGATGGAAAACTTCACTGTTCCCTCACTTTTAACTGTTTCTAGATCTGGCAGAAAACTACTAAACTCAATATCCCCTGATAATTTTTCTACCCAGTATTGTTTCTCTTTTTCAAGATCTTCATTTATGTATAATTCTGGCGTTAACGTGTTCGGTTTCATAACATTTTCCTTTCTTTTGCTTCTTAGTATGGCCTGTAAAAGGTCATACTAAGAAGTAGTTAATATTAAAATGAGAATGTTAAATCCTCTGGAAACGAAATCTCCTCAGATGCTTGGCTACCTTCTACTTTTATATCAGCGATTTTTATCATTGTGTCTACGGTAACTTGTTTTGCAATCAAATCTATATCTTCTGCAATTTTCTTTATCGTTTCTTGTTTATAGATATTGTCTTTGTATACGATATTTAGATTAAAATAATCTCCACTTTCGACTACATTAACAGTTAGATCAAATTTAGCCTTACCACTCTCATAAGGATATTCTTTTAACTTCAGACCTGCTACATTATAAAAATGATTATTGATTTTATCCTTTTTATAAATAAACATAGTGTTAATAATCCCTTGAGAACTATTCATATTACTAAATTGAAGGTAGTCCAACAGCATTTCATAAGGATAGTCTTGGTTTTCAAAAGCCAACATCGTATTATTCTTAACTTGTTGCAAGAAGTTGATAAATGTTAAATCTGCCTTTGGATTATTACGAATTGCTAACGTATTTACAAACATACCAACTATATTTTCTACATCTGTATGTGTTCTACCAGCAGTTGGAGTTCCAACAATAACATCATCAGAATTGGTATATTTAGAGACCAAAATTGTATACAGGGCAAAAAACATTTGAAACAACGTTATTTTATTTGCTCTTGATAGGTTAACTAAATTCTGACAAACTTCTTGATTTAATTTATAATTAAGAACTCTTCTTTGATTTGAATGAGGATTATTACTAGGATAATCAACCGGAAGCTTCTTTAGCAGAACATCCCCTTTATACAAATTGTGCCAATATGTTTCTTGCTTTCTTAATTGCTCCTGAAACTCGCTACTTTGCTGCCAAACAGCATAATCTTTGTATTGTAGTGAAGGTTCTGAAAGAATATCCCCTTTATAAAGTCGAATAATTTCATTCAATAATAATTGAAGAGAAAATCCGTCAGCAATAATATGATGCACATCAATACAAAGAACAAATTTTGATTTATCCACTTCAAAAAGTTTCGCTCGTATTAATGGTGCTTTCGTTAAGTCAAAAGGTGTTATAAACTTTTCAACATTTAGACGAATATCTGCTTCATTAATCACTTTGTATTCCAGTAAAAAAGGAATATTTGGATGTATCTTTTGTACAAATTCTCCATCTACAAACCCAAACGAAGTACGAAATGCCTCGTGTCGCTTTATAAGTTCATTCAATGTACCTTCTAAGCGATGTCTATCCAATTCGCCTTCAATTTCCAATAATACTGGCGTATTATAGCTTGTCCCCATTTGTTTCGTTTGTTCTAAGATAAAGAGTCTTTGTTGTACATATGATAGCGAATAATACTCTTTCTTTTGAGCTTTTGGTATCGGCTTATGCATAAATTCTTTACTATTTATAAGGTGAACTGCTAAGGACTTGATTGTTGACATTTTAAATATATCTCTTAAACCAATTTCTTTATTAAACTGCTTATTTATTTTTGTTAATAATGTTACAGCATTTAAAGAATGACCACCCAACTCGAAAAAGTCATTGGTAACTCCAATACGATTATCTTCAATTCCCAATACTTCTGACCATATTTGCACCAATTTAGCTTCCATTTCATTTTGTGGTGCTATGTATTCCTCTTGATTTAAGATAACTTCTTCTTTAGGTAATGCCTTTCGGTCTAACTTACCATTTAATGATAATGGCATGTTTTCCAAATGCACAAAATTAG
>NZ_JAKUEU010000160.1:0-5294 GCF_022663075.1 Bacillus cereus group sp. BfR-BA-01441 | reverse complement strand
GCATCTAACTCTTGTTTATGTTGCTTAATTTCAGCTAATCGATCTCCCGTACTTTGCTGAGAAGTAGCATCATTTACTTCCGCATGAGCAGGGTTCGCGCCAGCAATCATTGCTAAAGCTAGTGTAGACGCAGCAATTGTTTGTTTTGTTTTCATATTTTTGTACCTCTTTTCTTTCATATGCATGAGCTGTTTTGTGTAAAATTGAGCATATAGAAGTAGATTCTTCCATCATTATATACCATCTGCGCCGTCTAGAGGAAGTATTTGCATAATAATCTATGATTATGTAATTTTTATAGTCTCTTATTTTGGAGTAGGGGAGAACTCTTTAGCAAGATGGACAATTTTTAATATAGTAGAGTTTACATCCTTACTGTTACGAATAACAAACAAATAATCAGCTTCATTTTCTATAGGATCTACTACATCATCGTGAAGTAATTCAGTTTGTTGTCGATCAAGTACTTCTTTGAAACTAGAATAGCCACCTCTAAAAATATTCGTATTTCGCGTGCTTCTAGCCACTCTTTCGTAAAGTACATCATCTGGAATGTCAAAATGAACGAGTATGCGTATATATTCATTTTGTGGAAATACTTCGTTTAGTAAATAGAATCTTCCGTTTTTACTGCGATTGGAGTTACAAATAATAAGGTGTAAATTTGTATGTTCTTTCGCATAATCAACAATGAATTTTGAAAGACCGTGCTTAAATGTATTAGGGCCTTTAGCCGGCTGTAATTTTTCGTGATGCGTGTTAATAAATTCAGCTTGATTATCTTGATCCATAACGAAAGAGTGGGGTAACTCTTTTTCTAATGCTCTTGCAAATGTAGTTTTTCCACTGTGTGTTTTTCCAACTGTAATGATAACTAATCTTTTCATGACGCCCTCCATTTGTATTGTTATAAACTGGAATATTCGGTGTAGATCGAAGTCTTCCTGCTAGAGATTACAAAAATTGTTGGAGCGTAGCAGGCTGGAAAATTGACAAAAAAACTTATTTATGCTATAATTTACCAATATAAAAATAAGGTGTATAATAGGGTTCTCCTGGCCAGGGGAACCCTATTTTTGTTGTGAAAATGAAGGAGAGTGTATGTGCGTGAAACAAGGTGAAGCAAGTGTAACGTCGTTAGTATCAGCTTTCAGCAGGGCATATCATAGTGAATTTGATAATCCGAAAATCTTTGATGATTATGTAGCTAAAGAGTTCATTTCACAAAAAGAACGTAACAATATTGAAACGAACATGGTTCAAGGGATTCACTTTTTCAATACAGACATTGCAGAGCAGTTTCAAGACAATCCAAAAGAAATATTAAAATGGATTACGCAAGTTCAGTTATCGCCAACACCTTTAGCACGTGCCGCATATTGTGAAAGAGTATTACTACATGAAATTACATTAGGAGCGAAACAATACGTCATACTCGGTGCAGGCTTAGATACGTTCAGTTTTAGACACCGAGAATTAGAAAATAAAATAGAAATATTTGAAGTGGATCATCCTTCTACACAGGCGTTTAAGAAGGAAAGAATAAAAGAAGTAGAACTTGAAGTTCCAAAAAACCTTCATTTTGTTTCAATGGATTTTACGAAAGGATTTTCCTATGAACAGTTACGCAATGAAGGATTTGAACATAAAAAGACTTTCTTTAGCCTTTTAGGTGTTACGTACTATTTAACGAAAGAGGAACTTGCTAGTTTATTAGAATGTTTATTCGAGATGGTTCCGGCAGGTAGTTCTATCGTTTTTGATTATCCCGATGAAAATTTGTTTACGGAAAAGGGACTGTCCAATCGAGTTGAAAATATGGTGAAAATGGCTGCGGTAGGCGGAGAACCGATGAAATCATGTTATTCTTATGCTGAAATGGAAGCACTGTTAGAGAAGGCGGGCTTACTCATTTATGAGCATTTATCACCAGAGGATATAAATACATTATATTTTGCCGGAAGAAATGATTATTTGAAAGCTTTCGAGACGGTACATTATGTGCATGCGGTGAAGAGGTAGGAAATTAACAGGCATGGAGAGGAATCTCTGTGTCTTTCTTTATAAAAAAGGAAATGAGCTGTAGTGGTGGAAAATATATTTATATAATATGTATGAATTGATTTTTTGTAGAAACTAAAGGAAAGGGGAAATAGAAGATGTTGAAATTACAAGGGAAATACAACGAAGCGAAAGTGTTTACTACGAATGTAGAAAAAACTGCAGCAGGTCAAATTATTGATCTTTGTAACCAAGAATTCGTAAAGGATAGCAAGATTCGTATTATGCCAGATACACATGCGGGTGCAGGTTGTACGATTGGGACAACAATGACAATTCAAGATAAGATTGTTCCTAATTTAGTCGGGGTTAACTAATCGGCTCAGACTTTAAACTACTCACTCAATTGACTGGGAACCCTAACGATAAAAGGCGAGGGCAATCAGCAGCCAGTGGTTATGGTGACATAATCGAATGGTTCAGAGACTTGTACCATGTTAGCAGACTAAGGTACAGAATTATTCCTCATCCATTTTGAATTGAAGAGGAATAATTAATACGGTGAGCCTACAGTAGAGACTGCATATCTCGATGACTGTAGAGAAGGTATAGTCCACTCTTTCAGGAAACTGAGAGGTAAGTACGATATTGGTTGTGGCATGGAAGTTGTTATGATTAATAAGAAAAAAGAGGAAATCAACTTCGATCACTTAGACGAAACGATACGTAAATTTGTCCCAAGTGGTTTTCGTATTCGAGATAAGGAACATAGATTTTCAAAAATGATTGATTTTGATAGTGTAAGAGCCCCGTTTACATTGCAACGTGCTCAAAAAAGTATTGGTACACTTGGCGGGGGCAATCATTTTGTCGAACTGAATGAGGATGATAAAGGAAATGTATACATTGTCATTCATAGTGGTTCGCGTAATTTAGGGAAACAAGTAGCAGAGTATTATCAAAACTTTGCTTACGAGCAACTTATAAACGTTAAATCTATTAAAGAAGAAATTATTGAGCGTTTAACGAAAGAAGGTAGACAACAAGAAATACATGAAGCTTTACGTGAAATTAAGAAACCGGTGATTCGCAAAGAATTAGCTTATTTAGAAGGACAAGGATTTAAAGATTACATGAATGATATGAAAATTGCTCAAAAATATGCGGAGTTAAATCGTAAAGCAATGATTGATGAAATCGTCACTAAAATGGATTGGAAAGTAACCGATCAATTCACTACAATTCATAACTACATCGATATGGAAAATATGATTCTACGAAAAGGTGCCATTTCAGCTCAGAAAGATGAACGAGTAATCATTCCAATTAATATGAGAGACGGTTCTATCATTGCATTTGGTAAAGGGAATCCAGATTGGAACTTTTCTGGCCCTCATGGAGCAGGACGTATTATGAGCCGTAAGAAGGCGAAAGAAGTACTTAACTTAGAGGATTTTCAAAATACAATGGCAGAGGTTTGGACTACATCTGTTGCAGAAAGTACTTTAGATGAAGCACCAATGGTATATAAGCCAATGGATGAAATTATTGAGAATACAAAAGAAACAATTGATATTAAACATATTATTAAGCCACTTTACAATTTTAAGGCGAATTAAAAGAGGAGTAATGTTTATTAAAGAAAGAGAACTTGAAAAGATAGCATATTTTGTGGCGGTTATATAACAGAGATTAAAAAGACAACATATTAAACTAAGAGATTCATCATATTCATTTACATGTATGTAATGTAAAAGGCTAGAAAGCTAGATTGGCGCGAATTGCTAATTGTGGAGTATGTAAAAAAGACAAAATCTCTTAAAAAACACTTAATTTTTTATTCCATTAATCTTTACAATCGCCCCCTATAATGTGAATTGGACAAGCACCTAAGAGAAAGCAGAACATGTCAGTTTGTACTTTCTATTATTAGGGGGGAGAATTTGTATGAAAAAGACAGTTGCTTCGTTAGCAGTTATGGCGGCATTATTACCGACGTTTTCAGCACATGCGGAAGGGAAAGAGCAAGCCCGAAAATCAGCTACAACTTTTAATGTTATTAGTGATATTCAAGGTGATTTAGGGGATTTTGATCATGTGCTAAAAGATATGAACAAAGTGACGCCACTTTCTAGAGCGCTTATTATGAATGGGGATATAACGCCGACTGGACAACAGTCACAATATGATGATGTAAAGCGTGTGTTAAATAAAAATAAGCATCCAGAAAATGTATGGTCTACTGTTGGGAATCATGAGTTTTATGCTGGTAAATGGACAGCAGATGGGAAACTTTCTCAAAGTACATGGCCAAATGGTGTAACGGAAGAAACACTATTTGGTCGCTACTTACAATTTAGTGGACAAGAAAAGGTATATCATAAAAAAGAATTAGATGGGTATCCACTTTTATTTTTAGGAACTGAAAAATATATGAAATACCACGATTCAAAAATGTGGGACGAAGTATATATGAGTGATGAGCAATTAGGTTGGTTAAAACAAAATTTAGAAGAGTACAGTCAAAAAGATAAAAATAAGCCAATCTTCATTTTCTCTCATCACGTTTTACCTGATACAGTATCTGGATCAAGGCAATCGCCGTACTTACAAGATTATTTAAACGTCGATAAATTGTACGATATATTAAAAGACTATCCGCAAGTTGTTTTCTTCACGAGTCATACGCATTGGGATTTAAACTTACCTGACTGGGCTGGTAAAAAGAAAATTAAAGGCGGAGATGAAAAAGGTTTCACTGTTGTAAATATGGGCGGGATTGAAACAGGCTGGATGTCAGCAGGACCAAATGGAGGAGAGAAAACTGCTCCAGATGGCTATTCATTTAAACAAGGGTTACAAGTGAAAGCATATGGTAACGATGTAATTGTGACAGCTTACGATTACAAACGTGATAAGGATATAAAGAAGTTATTAATTAGTGATTCAAAAATTGCGCAGATGGCACCAAATGTAACGGCAGATGATAGTAAAAATATAATTGTCGGTGCAACTGAATATATGGAGTATTCTATAGAAGGAACGAATGAGTGGCATACGTATAGTAAAGCAAACCCTCCGAATTTTGATGGGGATAAAGTCGTATACGTACGCCACAAAGGTGAAATGAATTTAGAGCCGGGATTAACACAGTTACTTCGTTTTTCGGTCAATAAGTGATTGGAGGGAGCCCACATTTGAATGTGTGGGCTCTTTTTTTGTTGATGAGAAAGGGGTTGCCTGGCTGTCGTTTTTTGTCGATAGATCGATATATTAAGAAAATCGTTGATATA
>NZ_JAKUEU010000159.1:0-5469 GCF_022663075.1 Bacillus cereus group sp. BfR-BA-01441 | reverse complement strand
CAAAATACCTCAGTTTCATCAGAACCAACAGATACTTCACCACGTTTACAACAAAATACCTCAGTTTCATTAGAGCCAACGAATACTCCATCACGTTCACAACAAAAATCTGCAGTTTCCTCAGAACCAACAGATACTTCACCACGTTCACAACAAAATAATTCAGTTTCATCAGAACCAACGAATACTCCATCACGTTCACAACAAAAATCTACAGTTTCATCAAAATCTACAAATACTCCATCATGTTCACAAAAGATTTCCACAGTTTTATTAAAATTACCATCCCCACTTGTTCCGCAAGCAGAGTCAAAAAGATTCAAGATAAAACAAAATCATCCACAATCGATTTCTAAGTATCAAATCAACACGTCTAAAAATATTAAAGATATTACAAATGAAATCCAAAAACTTTTACGTAATTATCAATTAATTCATTTACCCATCATAATATTTTTAGAACAAATTCATATTAAAGGTTTTATAATGAGTATTGGTAAAGAATCAATTGCTGTTACTGGGCCAAATCTACAGATAAAAGATAATTCAACTAATAAGATTATACAATCTCCAAATAAAATCACTATTAAAATTAAATCAATTCAAGCAATTAGTAATACGAAAAACTTCCTTATAAAAAATAATGCAGATCGAATAAATTAAAATAAAAAAACATAAATGGCGGAAGTTTACAAAATTATAGATTCCATGAAAATATAAAATTTTAAAATTGATTCTCCATTCCTTTGTTGCCTAATTTATTTTAAAATAAGGGATTCTACCGTATTGATCCGCCCCGCCATTAATTTAACAAATAAAAATACCCACAAGTACGAATTCATTATGTCCATTGTAATGTTTTGTTTGTTAGGCAAGGTAAATATCTAAAAAAGTACCTTCCCTCTTATATAGTTAAAAGTACAACAGATAGGCTCTTATGCTATTACACTTAAGAGCCTATCTCACCAGTATTATACTCAACTAGTTATATAAAATTCCTTTATATAAAATAGAAGATATCCTTACAATTATTCTGGGAAAATAAAGCTAGAGTCCCCTTCACTATTAGCGGAATCTTCTTTTGGGAATGTAATAGTAGATCCTTCATTTCCCTTATTCCCTTTATTTATCTCTTGTTCCTCAGGAAATACAATGGAAGAATCATTACTTAAGTTTGGTGAAAAACCAAGTTTAGATAAAATGGCTTTTAAGTCAGGTAAAACACCAATTTTATCAGAAGTTGGATCATTTGATTTCGTTCCGGTGCTAGAATCACTTAAAATATCCCTAAGTTGACTTGGTGTATATACTCTCCCCTGATTATTTTTTGCAATTCCTTGAATTGATGCTGCAGCACCAGCAATAATAGGTGATGCGCTAGATGTTCCAGCAAAACTAGATGTATATAAATTTGTTATAAATTCACTTGGTTTAGCATCTGTAGTATCTACTGCATTCCCCCATCCATACACATCCACTCTACTACCATAATTAGAGAAATATGAACGCTTATGAGGAACCCTTGCAGAAGCTGCCCCAACCATAATTGCCCCTGAATCTTTAAAATCAGGACTATTACGATTTAAAACTTGTTTACCATTACGGTCTCTAAATTGATCCAAGTCATTTCCGCCGTTTGCACCTGCTTCAATAATAATAATTCCCTTATTTGTTCCCATACGAATTGCATCAAATATGTCTGGTTTTACTTCCACAGGAAAATAGTTCTTATCTCCATATCCATCGTAAGTTGCTTGTGCCTCTAGTAAAAGAATATCTCCAGCTTGCATATTATTAACCGCACTTAAAATAGCATCAGCTGTATTATAATTTCCGTTATCCCTAATCTGGGATACAACCTTTACCTTAGCTTTCGGTGCGATCCCAATTCCACCTATGTTATTATCCTCTGCCGAAACAATTCCTAAGACTGAGGTACCATGATCATGGTGCTCGCTTTTATTCTGTCCAGATATCAATTCAATTTTTTGATTCACTAAATCCTCATGATTAAATAACCACCCATACTCCATATCTACAAAAGTAGTTCCTTTTCCATCTCCACCTTTTATGCTCCAGGCATAAGGTGCATTAATTCCTAATGGTGCTGGTTCAAGGTAACCTTGTCTTGTAAGTCTAGGCTCATCATATGGATTAACAGATAAATTTGGCAAACGCTCTGCTGGTGGCGCCTCTTCTTCCTGTAAATACGCCGTTTCAACAAGAGATGATTTTTCAATTTTTGTAAGTAATGCTTGTACATCAATATCATCTTGAGTTTCTACAATATAATAGTTTAGCAAATTAGAAGAAATATGATCGGAATCTTTTATTTCTTTACCTAGATTTTTAATTTCTTTAGGATTTAAAGAATTAAAAAGTCGATTTATAGTTACATTTGGATATTCAGCTAAAATTCCAATTAACTCAGGATCTTGTTTTTCTTCTTTAATGAATTTTTCTATTCCATCCTGATATGGTAAATTCGCTTCATTTTTAAATTTCAAAATTAATTGTTTAGTAACTTGCTTATGTACATTAGAATTCAATTGCTTATTTGAATAATTGTAAGTAGCTGCGTAGGCAACTTCTGATTTTTCACTTGGAAGTAGTCCGCCCACCCCATTAAATGCTGTTAATGCAATTGAAGAAACTAGAATTCCCTTAAAAATTTTCAAAATGTGCACCTCTTTTTATTAATATATAATTATAAAAAAATGTATATTACCTAATTTATTTTTATACAAACGTTTTATATGTAGGACTATATTTTCAACTCCATTCATTCTTTAATATTTGTTTATACATCATTAATACAACCAATCCATACCAACAACTTTATTAGTTCAGTCACATAACTGTAACCATTATAGTTACACCTTTATGGAATAGTCAACCTTAAATGCAATTTTGCATGTAAAATCATACATACTTCTATCAACTTACTCCCAATTATTTCAAGAGCAGTTGAACTTCTATCATTTTGAGTAATTGCATATATATAATATAAAACATATAAGGGGGGTTAAAACGTGGTAATCTCAAGACAAGACTCCTGGACTGATGATAACGATTTACTTCTCGCATCAACAGTACTTCAGAATATTCGTAACGGTGGAACACAGTTAGCTGCATTCAAAGAAGTAGCAAAACTACTAGCTAGAACACCCGCAGCGTGTGGATTTCGTTGGAATTCATATGTGAGAAAACAATACCAAGAAGAAATACAACAAGCAAAACAAGACCAAAAAATGGGAAATAATATTCCCCTCTCCCCATCAGAAAAAGAAAAAAACTCTTTGTCTATTACATTAGATGATATTATTCTCTTTCTACAAAATTATAAAAATGCGAATGAATTCACAAAGTTACAAAATCAAATTGAAGATTTAGAAACAGAGAATCAATCTCTTCTACAACGTATAACTATGTATGAAGAAGAGTATCGTATGTTACTGAACCATATCGATAAGACAAGAAATTTAATTGCAGTGGATTAAACAGCATAACTATAATGACTTTCCCGTAGGATCTTTGCCCACCAAAACTGCCATAAACAAGAAAATTCAGACTATTATTAATGATAATAAGTAAAATACACATACATAATGTATGTGTATTTTACTTTGACTATTATTAAAAGAAATATTTAGTCTATGTTACATCTTTTCTAATATTTCTTGTCTTTCACACCATTTTGTTAGCTTTTCTAATGCTTTTTTAGATAAACGTTTTGTTTTATAATTACAAAACCTAGATAATGTAGACGGAGAAATACTAATTTCATCTGCTATTTCACGAATGCTTACCTTCTTTTCATTGTGTACTTTCAGTATTTGGTCACGGATCTTTTTCTCTATTTGTTCGACTGATTCTACAGTCTTCTTTATTTCTTTAACAACTTTTACTTCCGGTAATTGCTCTTGTGGTTCCTCTATACTCTTCTTTCCTATTACCCTATCCATTGACTGTAGCATTTCTTCAGGTGGTAAAATCGTTATTCCTAAGTTGGTGTAATAATTTTTAAACCAATTACGTTTCCCAATTTGTTGTTCATCCAGTGGATCACTATACTCCCAATGAGAAATTACTTTTTCATTTTCTAAATCCATTAGAACATTTTCTAACTGTTCTCTAATACGATTAGGCTTCCAATCTTTTGGGATATCCATTACTGCTAGCAGTCCTTTGTCCCCACCTATAGAATATGGCTTTTTCAATGATGAATACATTTGTCTAATTCTCCATTGCCATGTTAAGTATCGAATTAACCTTTTATGATATTTGTGTCTATAACTATTGTATTCAAGTGCTTTTTTAGATAATAGGGCTGTTGTATTATTTGATCCATACAAATAATTAGTTAAAAAGCTACCCGGCTTAATACGACAAGATTCAATACCCATGTATTCGTTAGTAACACTATGTCTCCATAAAACAACTGAATCTAATACAAATAATCTTTTGATAACTTCACGCTTTAATTCTAAACGTTCCCCATCATCATCACGGTCATTTAATACAACGACTTCATTCTCATCATTTAAATAGATAAAAATGCTTGCTAAAGCTGCAATTCTCTTTGCTATCTTAATTTTATCTTCCGCTCTATAGTATTCTTTATTTTTAACAACTGTTTTTGGAATGTTGCACATTTCTAAAACTTGTTCATAAGAAAAGTCAATAAAATCATCTGGAGATTTTGCTTCATTGATCCACTGTATTGTGATTGCATCTAAGCAATCTGCCGTTAAATCATCCATATTACTCATTACGTCATCTACAAGGGTATTCCATCGGGCTGCTTCTTCTATATTAGTAAGTCTTAAATCTTCATCTTTGTGTGAAGAAAGCTGAGCTACACCAGTAGAAGATTTTGTTTCAATAGGATATTGTAAAACTTTACTCAATTCGTCCTCTTCAAATTGATTTTTTGCAATCCCATCTCTTAGCTTATAATAAACAGCAGAGTTATTTACCTCATAATAATCCTCATGGTTTACTATGCTTGTCTCTTCTATATTTTGATCATTTTCTACTATTATGGAACTTGAAGATGCTACATTTTGAAATTCTTTGTCTATAAATCCTTCAATTTCTTTATATATTTCTTCCTTATAGGAATCAATTTTGGCATAAATTTGTACTAATGTAATTCCGGACTCTTGCTTTTTCTCTAACCAAGATACTAATGCAGTAAATGATGGAGAAGCATGGGGTGATGTGAGTACTTTATTATTATTGTTTTCAACATCTTTAAAGTATGCATTCCACTTATTCCATACTTGCTCGTTAGTTTTATAAATTGGCTCAGAGATTAACAACGCATCTCGAAACATTTGTAATAGGTTATCCACTTTCTTTTCCTCCCTAAACCATGGATCACAATAAAATAATTCTCAGTATAAAAATCTTAACCACTATTATATTTAATTTATTGTAACAGATATTTACAAATTTTTGTTTCTT
>NZ_JAKUEU010000158.1:0-5523 GCF_022663075.1 Bacillus cereus group sp. BfR-BA-01441 | reverse complement strand
TTTTTTAGCTTGAATAGATGACCCAGCGATGAGTGGGAGCGGTCAGTGCTTAATTGGTGTTCGAATGATGTATGAAGACTCCAAGTAGGAAGTGAGAGGAAGGCTGTTTTTGTTTTTGAAGACGGTAATGTTGCTAGAAAAAACCTTCTTTTTTAGGCTGAATAGATGACTTGGTGATATGTGGTAGTGGTTGATGCTTAATTCGTATCTGATAGAGGTATTAGAATAGAATGATGAATTTTTATAGAGGTGAACGAAATGAAAGTAGTAGTTGGATCAAAGAATAAAACGAAGGTTGGCGCTGTGGAGAAGGTTTGGAAAGATGCTGAAATTACATCTCTTTCTGTTCCGTCAGGAGTATCAGCTCAGCCTTTCTCAGATGAAGAGACGATGCAAGGAGCGATTAATAGAGCGAAGCGAGCGCTAGAGGAAGGAGAAGCTCCAATTGGTATTGGGCTAGAAGGCGGCGTAATGAAAACGGAGCACGGTTTATTTATGTGTAACTGGGGCGCGCTAGCAACAATGGATGGGAAAGTATTTGTGGCCGGAGGAGCGCGTATTACGTTACCAGACGATTTTTTAGCACCTCTTGAAGATGGTAAGGAATTAAGCGAAGTGATGGAAGAGTTTGTGCAGCGAAAAGATATTCGTAGTCACGAAGGTGCTATCGGTATTTTTACAGATGATTATGTCGACCGCACGGAATTATTTGTACACGTTGTTAAGTTGTTAGTTGGGCAATATAAGTATGACAAAAAGCAAGCATAAACCTTGCACCATGCGCGATGTATGGTAGTATAAAAGAAAGATTATAACATGAAAAATGCACCCGTTAGAGGAGGAAATATAGATGAAGTCATTAGAAAGCATGGAGCAATTCCAACAGTTAAAAGATGAAGAGAATGTAGTCTTTATGTTCTCAGCAGAATGGTGCCCAGACTGCCGCTTTGTAGATCCATTTATGCCAGAAGTAGAAGAGAAATATAGTGATTTCTCATTTTACTATGTAGACCGTGATGAGTTTATTGATCTATGTGTAAAATTAGACGTATTTGGCATTCCGAGCTTTGTAGCGTACAATAAAGGTGAAGAAACTGGTCGCTATGTAAACAAAGATCGTAAAACACAAGAACAAATCGAAGAGTTCATTGAAGGTTTAAAATAAGGCAATTTGCCAATTGAATTGTAAAACAACCTCTACCTTCGCGGGGGAGGTTATTTTTTTGGAAGGGAGGAAAAAAGAGATGAAGATGACAAGTAAAAAGATGAAAGATGAGTTAATAAAGAAATTATCTCGCCCAGAATGGGACTTTCAGTATGATAGTGAGAAAGAAGTTTTACGTATTGAACAAAAAGACTCCAAAAAAGGTATTAACGTATCGCTTCCAGGAGTTGTGGCAAAATGGGAAGTGAACAAGGAAAAGGCAATTGAAGAAGTTGCTTATTACGTACAAGAAGCGCTAATTGCGATGCATAAAGAAGAAAATAGCGGAGCGAAAATTTTACCTGTTATTCGCTCTACTTCTTTCCCGAAACAAGCAGAAGAAGGAAATCCGTTTATTATGACGGATCATACGGCGGAAACACGTATTTACTACGCGCTAGATTCGAATAAAACGTATCGACTAATTGATGAGCGTCTATTACAAAAATTAGAACTTACAGAACAGCAAGTGCGTGAAATGGCATTATTCAACGCACGCTCATTAGGTTATGAATTTAAACAAGACACAGTAGCGGGTAATACATTCTACTTTTTAAACACAAATGATGGGTATGACGCGACTCGTATTTTAAACGAATCGTTACTACAATCGATGCGTGAAAAGATTTCTGGTGACATGGTTGTTGCTGTTCCTCACCAAGATGTATTAATTATTGCTGATATCGTCAACGAAATCGGTTATGATATTATTGCACAAATGACAATGAAATTTTTTGCCGAAGGGCATGTTCCGATTACATCACTTTCATTCGTATATGAAGATGGAGAATTTGAACCAATCTTTATTTTAGCGAAAAATCGGAAGAAGACAGATGGAAAAGAGAAAGGATGAACGAAGTGAACGTTTTTTACAACCTTGAAGGAATTGGTGACACTTTAATTGTTGCCTTACAAGATATTACTTTAGAGAACCGTACTTTTGATCGCAAAGGAGATGTTGCACGCGTATACGATCGTGAAAGCAACGAGACAGCAGGATTCAACATCTTTAATGCATCTTCTTACTTAGAAGTAAAAGAAACAGGCAACCTTACATTAACGAAAGAGCTTGTAGAGAAAATCAACGAAATTTTAGCGAAGAACGGCTTTGAAGAAACAGTAGAAGCAGATCTTTCTCCGAAATTTGTTGTAGGCTATGTAGCTGAAAAAGAGAAACATCCAAATGCTGACAAGCTAAACATCTGTAAAGTAGAAATCGGTACAGAAACATTACAAATCGTATGTGGTGCACCAAACGTTGATGCAGGACAAAAAGTTGTCGTTGCAAAAATTGGTGCTGTAATGCCAAGTGGTATGTTAATTAAACCAGCAGAACTTCGCGGTGTTCCTTCTTCTGGAATGATCTGCTCTGCACGTGAATTAGAGCTTCCAGATGCTCCACAAGAAAAAGGTATTCTTGTATTAGAAGATAGCTTTGAAGTTGGACAAGAGTTTAAATTTTAATTGATATAAGAAGAGAGAGGTTGTCCTTTTGGACAGTCTCTCTTTTTTTTACATTCTTTGTCGGTAAATCGAAATTTCGTGTTGAATCGTTGATATATTGAGAGTTGTGATAGATATATTTAAAAAATCGTTAATATGATAAGGATGTCACCTTTTTTCTTAAAATCTATATTGTATTTTATAAACAAACTAGTTAAAATTTAGAAAAATAGAAGGGGATAGACGTATGAAACAACAAATAAAAATCGCAGAACTTCTAAAACGAATTGAAACTTCAAAACAGCAAGATATTGAGCTAGGTACTTATGAAATATATGTGTTTAGTGAAAGTGAATTAGAAAAAGGACAAATCGGTTACCGATACGATAAACATAAAAATTCATTAATAAGTGAAGAAAACGGAAAGTGGCAAGAAGGATGGATTACAATTGGATATGAAACGGATATGGGCGATCCAGTTTTCGTAAATATAGATGATGACGCTTATCCGGTTTATACTGCAGAACGTGGTACAGAAAAATGGCAGCCAGTTTATATTGGAAATATGGATGAGATTATAGGGCAATTATAAGAAAAAATTTGAATCCGGTGCAAAGTGATGGGAGAGAAGTATGAAGTATATAAAAATAATGAGCATGATTGCATTCATTGGAATATATATGGTCGGTTGTTCACAAGAGCAGCCGAAAAAAGAAACTACATCTTCTATACAAGAGAAAAACAAAGATACCAAAGAAGACGCACCGGTAGAAAAACAGCAAGAACAAGAAATAAACGAAGAATTGCAAGCAATTCAAACGAATGAGCAAGTAGAACATAAGCAAGAGGAAGTATCATCTGAGGAAAAGAAAGAAGAAACTACGCCAGTACAGCCAACTGAGCAACCAGTGCAAAATAATGAACAAAAAGTAGGGAGTAATGAAAAACAAGAGAAGTTTCTCGTCGTTATTGATCCAGGGCATCAACAAAAAGCGAATTTAAATTTAGAGCCAATTGGACCAGGGGCAACAACGCAAAAATATAAAGTGACAGACGGTACAACAGGTGTTGTGACGAAAAAGAGAGAGGCTGTACTTGTATTAGAAATGGCTTTTTTATTAAAAGAAAAGCTTGAAGCAAAAGGGATACAAGTATTAATGACGAGAACATCACAAGACGTTGATATAAGTAATAAAGAACGGGCGACATTCGCAAATAATCATAAGGCTAATTTATTTTTACGTCTTCATGCAGATGGTTCTGAAAATCCAAACCAAAGTGGATTCGCTGTATTGACGCCGGCAGAAGGAAGTCCGTATACGAAAGAGATTTATGCGGAAAGTCTTCAAATCTCTCAAATGATTGTAAATAAAATGAGGGAGAACCAGCAAGTAAAAGTAAATGGAATTAAATTTCGGGATGATCTTTCTGGATTTAATTGGGCAAAGGTTCCTGGTGTGTTATTAGAACTTGGGTTTATGTCAAACCATGAAGAAGATAAAAAATTATCTGACCCGCAATATGTAAATTCTTTATTGCAAAGTGTAACGGATAGCATAGATGCATATCGGAAGAGTAAAGCTTAAGCGCAGTCTTATATGAAAGGCTGCGTTTTTTCATATGAAACACTCGTAAATTAGAATATTGTGGATAAATATGACATGCTTAATTTTACCTGCACTTTTTGCCGAATGCTGATACAATAAAGGATGTTACTATTTAGTAGAAAGAGTGGTAAGCATGTTAGATTGGATGAAAAAGCTGTTTAACAAAGAGGAAGAACAAACAGCGATGAATAAAGAAGTACCAAAGCAAATTGAAAGTCAGCCGAAAATTCCTCGTGTAAACCACTACACTGAAGCAAGAGAAGCACAAATGGCAAGTAGGAATGCAGGTAAATGCCGTTTTCCTTTAGTACCGGATAATGGGTTCGATGAAGAGGATGAAAGCGAAGTAAATCGCTTCGAAGAACAACCTGTTCAAGGAGTAACATATGAAGAACCGACTGCCCAAAGAGGAATAAAGGTGGAAAGAAGCAGACGACCGTATGTGGAAAAGGTAGTTTCTACATATGAAGAGCCGGAAGTGCAATATGAACCGGTGCGGGAGTCTGTCGTTAAAAAGGCATCTGTACCTTCGCAAGAGAGTAACCGTAGACCATTTCGTCCAACAGAAATGATTTCGCCAATTTATGGATATAATCGTCCTTCAGTAGAGAAAAAGGAAGAAAAGCAGGAGGAAGTAAAGGAAAGAGAAGACCTTGAAATATCTGTAGAGGGTAAATCAGTCGTTGATGCATGGTTAGAGAAAAAAGGATATAAATTATCTGATTTCTCAGAAGGACAAGCACCAACTTCTTCTAGTCATAGAGCTGCTAACCAGCAAGGAGAGCAACAATATGAAGAGAATAAAAAGGAAGAAAAGTCAGTAGTTGATCAATGGCTAGAGAAAAACGGTTATGAAATCGAACGCCAAGTGCCTTTAGTAGAAGAAAAAGAAGTGATTCAAGAAATGAGTACACCGCAGGAAGTTTCAGCGGATGAATTACTTCATAAAACAGTAGCTGAGCAGATGGAAAGTGCTAAGCTAGAAAAAGATGTAGTGGTGTTAAACGAAAACAATCTACAAGAAGAATTAGTAGCTTCTAAAGTAGAGCACGAGGATACAATATTATCAGAAGAAATTAAACGTAACACAGAAATAAAACAACCTACTATTGAAGTAGAAAAGCAAGCTCCAGAAGAATCAGTGATTGTCAAAGCAGAAGAAAAACTTGAAGAAACAATCATTGTGGAAATACCAGAAGAAGTGTCAAAAGTAGAAGTAATTGCAGAAACGGAAGAGTTTGAAGAAGTAGTTATGGAAACAGAGGCACC
>NZ_JAKUEU010000157.1:0-5529 GCF_022663075.1 Bacillus cereus group sp. BfR-BA-01441 | reverse complement strand
GGAGCAACCGGCCCGACTGGAGCAACTGGTCCACAAGGTCCACAGGGAATCCAAGGTCCACAAGGTGTAACGGGTCAGGCGGGAGCAACAGGCCAGACGGGATTGACTGGTGCAACTGGACCGACCGGAATACAAGGCATACAAGGAATAACAGGAGCGACAGGGGGAACAGGAGTAACAGGCCCAACAGGAGCAACGGGTCCAACAGGCTTAACTGGAGCAACAGGATCATCTGCTATATCGACAGGTGGCGGATATTTCTTTTCTACATCAACAAGCACAATTGCAGCAAATGCCAACATCCCAATTAATTCTGGATCCACTGTATATGGAACTGGTGTATCTTTAACTAGTGCTACGACAGTCACAGTAACGACGCCAGGAATATATTTAGTAAGCTACTATTTTCAAGGGGATGCAAATGGTGGGAATGAGACAGTATCTGTTAGATTGCTATTAAATGGAACGCAACTAACAGGGAGTTTTATACAAAACGTAACGACATCAACTGTAGTAATCGAACCAGCCATTTCAAATACACTTCTTGTGAATGTGACGAGTGCCAATTCAACATTAATATTACAAAATGGCCCGTTAGGTGTAGGGCATGTGACTACTATAGCAGGTGCGATTACAGCAAGCTTAAATGTAGTGAGAATTTTATAAAGAATATAAAAAACACAAGGAATGTCTTTGTAAGACACACCTTGTGTTTTTTAATATTAAATAAACATTTTCTTTATCTTTTCGGTTGAAAAATATGCTGAAAGAAGTATTTGTGATGTAAGTTATCTACAACCTTATTTGCTTGATATGTGCGTTGTTTTTCAATTCGAAGTCTTTGCTCCATCATTTTAATTGCGTGATCAGATAAACGTAACATAATACATTCTCCTTTTCTATAAATATAGGTGACTATTTGATATCGATCCCATATTTATAATTAAGGAGGCAAAATGTGTAACATAGGCAAAAAGCACCTTCCTCTCCCATTACGCTTACGAGGTTAGCTGTCGGACTCGGGAAGTGAGAGTTTCCCTACTTAAAAAAGATTCGCCCCAAGTAGCATAGCTACAAAAATGGTTCCCCCGCTCCAAAATTTGGACTCAGCAAAAGGTTTTATAAAGTAAAAAATAACATAAAGGAGCGAACAAGTCAAATTATTTTGTGTATTCTGTCTTTTTTAATTGCGTAAGAATCATACCGTCAGGAAGTATTGTATCTGATACTGTAATGAATCCGTGTTTTTTATATAAAGTAATAGCAGGGGTATTCGCTTTACCTGTTTGTACAATGTATGCCATTGAAGAGGGAAACATGTTAAATATATAAATTAGGAGTTTCGTTGCGATTCCTTTTTGAAAAAAATTGGGCGATACAACTAACCTGTGGATATCGATTAGTTTTTCTTCTTGTACAAAAGAAATAAAACCGACAAGTTTATTTTCAGAAAAATATCCATAGAATGTTTCAACGCAATTTTGAATATCGTTTACAGTATCATATAAACGAGGTATGGCAGTACTATTTAAGTAGTCTGCTTCAACTTTATAAGCTGGAATTTGAACCTGTAAAATGGAGGTTGCTACTTCAAAAGAAGTGGAATTTAACTTAAGAATCATAGATAATGAAGCCTCCTTTAAATATGGTATATGAATATAATTGCTTTATGGGTTAGTTTGACAATATTTTTCTTTTTTGCATATAATATATGTATCTCCATATGCAAAATAGTAGTAAATATATTTCTATAGTGAAATATGATTAGCAATGATAAATACATATGTTTGTATTGAATCATACAAACTATAATAGAAATGGAGGACTAAAAATGGGATGGATTATCACATTAATAGTTGGTGCTATTATAGGTGCAATTGCTAGTTCTATAACCGGTAAAAATTTCCCAGGTGGTATGTTCGGAAATATTATCGCAGGTTTATTAGGTGCTTCGTTAGGTGGTAGATTATTTGGATCCTTTGGGCCATCATTTGGTGGGATTCATGTCGTGCCGGCATTATTAGGTGCAATCGTGTTAATTCTTATTGTATCATTTGTAGTGAAAGCTACAAAGAAATAGATATATAGATTATGATGAAGAGCCCTGAATAAGGGCTTTTCATCATTCGAAGAGGTGGTTTCATTGGAGAAAATAAATATAAGAAAAAGAGATAAGTTAAGAAAGTTTTTTAGAGAACAAAATTATTTGGCGGTATTACTTGGATTTGCGTTATTGTTCATTAATATTTTATTGCTAACAAAAATATCATTTGTTTTTACACCGTTTATCGTATTTTTAAAAACAATTTTCTTCCCAGTACTATTAGCAGGCGTGCTATTTTATATTTTGCATCCATTCGTTTCGCTTTTAGAAAAGAAAGGTGTTTCAAGAATCGTATCGATAGCTTCCATATATTTAATCGTACTAGGATTATTTGTATTTTTAGTTGTAACGGTTATCCCTATTATTAAAGATCAAATTGATGCATTAATTGATAACTTACCGTATTTTGGCCATGAGATTGAACAAGCAGCACGTAGATTCGGGGAAAGTAATTTACTCGGTAAAATTCAGGAGAATTTAAATATTAATGTTGCGAATATGGTAAAAGAATACACAGTTGATTTTACAAAGTCATTATCATCAGTAACTGGGAATGTAACTGGATTTTTGAGTACTGTTACAGAGGTTGTTTTGACATTTGTAATGGTTCCATTTATATTGTTCTATCTTTTAAAAGATGGTGAGCAATTGCCGAATCACTTTTTAAAGTTTATTTCAGAGCAAAGACAACCAGCAGCAATGAGAATACTAGATGATATGCATTATGCGATTAGCTCGTATATTAGAGGTCAAATTATCGTCAGCTTATTTATCGGTATTATGCTATTAATTGGTTATCTTATTATTGGTATTAAATATGCGGTATTACTTGCGATTTTAGCGATGATTGTAAATATCGTTCCGTACGTAGGACCAATTATCGCGATTACACCAGCGTTAATTATCGCATTTATCGACTCGCCAGCAATGGTGTTAAAAGTAATTATCGTTATGATGGTTGTACAATTAGCAGAAGGTAAATTTATTTCTCCGCAAGTTATGGGTAAAAAGTTAGATATTCATCCGATTACTATCATTTTTATCATTTTAACTGCCGGAAACTTATTCGGGATTATGGGCATTATTTTGGCCATTCCAGGATATGCGATATTAAAAGTGTTAGTTACACACGGTTATAGATTTGTTAAGTTGAATACGTGAAAAAAAGCGCTAAAACAGTTGGAACTGTTTTAGCGCTTTTTTATTAACAATTCATTTGCATATTGGCGTGCCCATTGATCTGCTTCTAATATAGCATCTAGTGAAGGATCTTTTACGTTATGATGAGCTTCAACTGTTTTGTAAATTGTTTTTTCAATATCGAAAAAGGCAATTTCATTTTTTAAGAATAGCGCATTCGCAATTTCATTTGCTGCATTTAATACAGCGGGAGTAGTACCACCGATTTTGCCACATTCATATGCGTATTGTAGACAAGGGAACTTCTCTAAATCTGGTTTTTCAAAATGTAAACTACCGATTTCTAATAAATTTAATTTTTCATAGGAAGAAGGCAGCCGAGTAGGATAGTGAAACGCATATTGAATCGGCATTCTCATATCAGGAGCACCGAGCTGCGCCATAACTGATCCATCAATAAATTCTACTAAAGAATGAATGATACTTTCTTTATGAATCATTACATTAATTTTTTTATATGGAATATCAAATAGCCATCTCGCTTCCATTACTTCGAACCCTTTATTCATTAATGTGGCAGAATCAATCGTTAGTTTTGCGCCCATTAACCAGTTTGGGTGCTTTAAAGCATCTTTTGCTTGTAATGTTTGCATTTCATCACGTGTTTTATCACGGAAAGCACCACCGGAAGCTGTTACAATTAACTTCTCAATCTCTTTATTATTTTCTCCGTTTAAACATTGGAAAATAGCTGAATGCTCACTATCTACTGGAATTAAGCGACATCCGTTTTGTTTCGCTAGTTCAGTTACGATATGTCCAGCTGCAACCAAAGTTTCTTTATTAGCAATAGCGATATCTTTCTTCGCTTTTAATGCTTCAATTGTTGGAAGTAATCCTGAAACACCTACAACAGAGCTTAATACAAGATTTGAATCAGGGTGAGTAGCTACTGCAATTAAGCCATCAGTCCCGTGTGTGATTTTTGTATTTGCTGAAATACGCGTACGAAGCTTGTCTGCTAAGTCTTTTGTCGCAACGCTTACAATACGAGGTTGAAACGTTTTGATTTGTTGCTCAAGAAGATCGATATTATAATTTGCGGTTAAACCGACGATTTTAAAATGTTCAGGATGAGCTGAAACGACATCTAATGCAGATGTGCCGATGGATCCTGTTGAACCTAAAATTGATATATATTTTACCATGAAAAAACCTCCAAAGTTGTTTCGAATATTTCAACAAACCTATATAACATTAGACAATTGAAGTGGAAATTCCTGCTATATAAAATAGAAAATTAGGGTTTGTTTGGAAGTGAAATGTGATAAACTGTAAAAAATAACGAAAAAGCAATGAAAGAGAAGAGTACATATTCGAAACTTTTCAGAGAGCTGATATGTGGTGAGAATCAGTAAGGGATGAATATGGAATGGGCTCTGGAGCTTCTAACTGAAATGAGTAGGTAAAGACGGTTACTTCACGTTATTGAAGTATGAAGTGAGCTAATGATAGCTAATTAAGGTGGTACCGCGGGAGTCTCTCGTCCTTTTTTAAGGATGAGGGGCTCTTTTTATTTTGCGAAAGGAGGAGTTAGTGTGAGTGAAAAAATAATGTTAACAGGAATTAAGCCGACAGGTTATCCGCATTTAGGGAATTATATTGGTGCGATTAAACCTGCATTACAAATGTCAAAGAATAATGAAGGAAAAGCATTGTACTTTATAGCTGATTATCATGCATTAAATGCTGTGCATGATTCAGAAAAGTTCAGCAGTTATACGAAAGAGGTAGCAGCTACTTGGTTATCACTTGGACTTGGTGAAGATGTTGTTTTTTATCGGCAAACAGAAGTACCGGAAATTCTAGAATTAGCTTGGATTTTAGCTTGCCTAACTCCGAAAGGTCTTATGAACCGTGCTCATGCGTATAAAGCGAAGGTGGAGCAAAATAAAGAAGCAGGGTTAGAGGTCGATGCAGGAGTGAACATGGGGTTATATACGTACCCGATCTTAATGGCAGCCGACATATTACTATTTCAAGCTACACATGTACCTGTCGGAAAAGACCAAATTCAGCATATTGAAATCGCGCGTGATATTGCGACGTATTTTAATCATACATTTGGCACGACATTTACACTACCGGAGTATGTCATACAAGAAGAAGGAGCTATTTTACCTGGTCTTGATGGAAGGAAGATGAGTAAAAGTTACAGAAATGTAATCCCATTATTTGCAGAGCAAGAAAAACTTCGAAAGTTAATATTTAAAATCAAAACAGAC
>NZ_JAKUEU010000156.1:0-5700 GCF_022663075.1 Bacillus cereus group sp. BfR-BA-01441 | reverse complement strand
AAGTTAGTTTGTCTAGCATCTAAAATAAAAATTGACGTTTCACGTTGTTTGTTTCGTTCAGTTTTCAAAGAACTACTTGGTCGCTCATTTGCGACTTCCTTATGTTAACATTTTCATCTTTCAATGTCAACTAAGTTTTTCATTTCGTTTGTCGCTTTCGACGTTAATGTCATCGGCGACTTGTTCTATATTACACCTCTAAAGCATAATCGTCAACACTTTTTTATAAAGAACTTCAATT
The DNA here is from genome assembly GCF_022663075.1 of Bacillus cereus group sp. BfR-BA-01441. Lineage (NCBI taxonomy): Bacteria > Bacillati > Bacillota > Bacilli > Caryophanales > Bacillaceae > Bacillus > Bacillus cereus group sp. BfR-BA-01441. Next base: position 5,459 of record NZ_JAKUEU010000156.1, on the reverse strand, counting down.
TAATATTTTTATGCTCTTTTAACTAAATACGTCTCTATAGGATTTCATTATCGGAGCACACCTTCTGCTTCTCTTTAATTTGTTTTTCCAAATATATTCGAGTTAATTTGAACTCTAGACTTAACTTGTGTGGACGTTTTCCTCCAACAAAACTAGCAACCTTATTTTAACAAATACTAGTATATAATTAGAGAGTTGTTGTACTATCAATAAAACTCTATTAGAAGCAGGTGAAGATATGAAAGATATACGTATCCTTATAGCAGACGACGATAAAGAAATCCGAAATTTATTAAAAATATATTTAGAACGAGAATTATACATGGTAGACACTGCAATCAACGGCGAAGAAGCCTTACATTTATTTAATCAAAATAACTATAACCTCGTTATACTAGATCTTATGATGCCCAAAATAGATGGAATCGAGGTATGTAAAAAACTTAGAGATAAAACTAACGTACCTATATTAATGCTCACCGCTAAAGATCACGAAGTTGATAAAATTTTAGGTTTAAGCATTGGTGCTGATGATTATATTACGAAACCTTTCAGCATTCACGAAGTAATTGCACGAGTAAAAGCTCTTATGCGGCGTTTTTTAGTTCTCGGAAGTAACAATACTGCTCAAGAAAAAACAACTTTATCTTTTAAAGGACTAACTATCAATTTAAATACATACACAGTTCATACAAACAAAGAAGAAATTAGCTTAACCGGAAAAGAACTGGAACTGTTAAAATTCTTTACTTCAAACCCAGGGCAAGTATTTACAAAAACACAGCTCTTCCGAAATGTATGGGACGATAATTATATAGAAGATGACAATACCGTTATGGTACATATTCGAAAACTTAGAAAGAAAATAGAAATTGACCCTTCCAATCCAAAATTCATTCAGACTATATGGGGAATTGGTTATAAGTTTGTAGGTGAAAAGCTTGAAGACTGATAAAACCCTCTTCCTGATTTCATTACAACTTATCATTTGCGGGATTTTAAACATACAAATGGATCCAAGAATAAAAATGTCTTTATTTATTATCCTTATCTTAATTACAATTTATCTCTTCTTTTCAAGAATACAATTCATTCAACATCGCAAAGCAATGGATACTAAATTAAGTCGTGTACTAAAAGGAAACTTACAAACGAGATTATTCACAAGCAATGACCACTCATTACATAATATCGTTTTTTCAATAAACGAGCTAATAGGTAAATTAGAGCAGGTTCAAATTGAAGCCAAAAGATCCGAGGAATCCAGAAAACAACTTTTGTCTAGTATCTCCCACGATATACGAACACCACTCACCTCCATTATCGGATATATAGATGCTTTGAAAGACGGAGTTGCTGCTTCTGAAATAGAAAAACAAGAATATCTTAAAATACTCTATATGAAATCAAATAACTTAAAGCACCTAGTTGATGAAATATTCAATATGGCGAAGCTAGACGCTAATGAATTTCCACTAAAAGAAGAAGAACTCGACTTTTCTGAAGTTACTAGAGAAGTTTTGATTGAATTTTTACCTGAGCTCTCAAAACATAACATCGAACTGCAAATTCGCATACCAGAGTCTACTTGTCCTATCATCGCAGATCATCTAAGCATTATGCGGATTATCGGTAATTTAATGAAAAATGCAATTTATTACGGAAAGGATGGGAAAACAATAGGAGTCGAATTGCTAGAAGCTGATGCAGAATACGAACTTCATATTTGGGATCAAGGCCCTGGTATTCCAAAACATGATTTACAAAACGTATTTGAGCGAATGTACCGAAGCGAACAATCAAGAAACTCTTCATTTGGTGGTAGCGGTCTCGGGCTTTCTATTTCCAAAGCGCTCGTTGAGAAAAACAGTGGACATATATGGGTTGAAAGTACTCCATGGAAACGAACTACTTTTGGCTTTTCTATTCCAAAACACAATACTTTTAAGAAATAGTTAAGAAATGATTAATATGCAGTTAAGCCTTCCTTTTTATGATGTAAGTAAGAACTTATAGAAAGCAGGTGTCTCCTATAAATACAATTATAAAAACGACTAACCTTACTAAAGTATATGGCAATCAAAAGTCAGTAGATAATTTAAATATTAATGTTCAACAAGGGGAGATTTATGGCTTCATAGGCCGCAACGGTGCTGGTAAAACAACAACCATTCGCATGCTGCTTAGTCTTATAAAGCCTACAAGTGGAACGATTGAAATATTCGGAGAGAACTTATTCCAAAATCAAAAAGATATTTTAAGCAGAATTGGTTCTATAGTTGAAGTTCCAGGATTTTATGAAAACTTAACTGCAAAAGAAAACCTATTAATTAATGCAAAAATAATTGGGGTTCACAAAAAGAATGCTATCGAAGAAGCATTAGAAATAGTAGGCTTGCAGCATGAGACAAAAAAGTTAGTAGGAAAGTATTCTTTAGGAATGAAGCAACGCTTAGGAATTGCGCGTGCTCTTCTCCATTATCCTGAGCTACTCATATTAGATGAACCAACTAACGGACTAGACCCTATTGGTATTAAAGAAATGCGAAAACTTATTCATTCTTTAGCTCAAGAAAGAAATATAACAATACTGATTTCTAGTCACATATTAGCCGAGGTAGAACAGTTAGTTGATCGTATCGGAATTATTCATGAAGGAAAGTTACTAGAAGAAGTTTCTCTTGATACGCTGCGCAAAGCAAACCGTAAGTACATAGAGTTTCAAGTGAATAATGACGATAAAGCTGTGATGTTATTAGAAAATCATCTTCAAATTTTTGATTATGAAGTACATGATGAAGGAAATATTCGTATTTACTCTCATTTTGGACAACAAGGATACATAAACAGAACGTTCGTTCTTAACGATATTGAAGTATTAAAAATGATGATAAGTGAAGATAGACTAGAAGATTATTTCACCAAACTAGTTGGAGGTGGAACAATTGGTTAATCTACTCTATACAGAACTCTTAAAACTAAAACGCTCTAATATGTTTTTAATTAGCATTATTGGTGCTGGTGTCGCACCTTTCTTAGTTGTAGTAGCCTCTTATATACATATAAAAACAAAACAGCCAACTCCAACTATTTGGTTCGATCAATTATTTACTGACGTTAACTTATATACTACTTTAGTTATAGGATTCCCCTTATATGGAGTAGTGGTTGCTTATTTGCTTACCCGCGAATATACAGAAGATACACTGAAAAATTTACTAACTATCCCCGTGTCACGCATTAGCTTTATTACAAGTAAATTCATCATTCTCTTTCTTTGGATTATGATGCTAACTTTAGTCGCTTGGGCACTTACTTTAATATTAGGGCTATTGGGGAACTTCCCTGGTTTTAACATTTCTTTACTTTTAGGTTCTTTCCTAGAATTTTTAATATGTGGTGGACTTCTCTTTCTATTGTCTTCACCTATTGTGCTACTAACTCTTGTAATGAAGAGCTATGTACCACCCATTATATTAACAGTCATTATTACAATGACTAATCTTATGCTCGTAAACTCCAAGCATAAAGATTTATTTCCGTGGACCGCTACTCTAGATATCGCAAATAACGAATTACAACCGACATATCCACCAGAGTATTCTTATATCATCATTGCAGTAACGACAATTTCCGGATTTATTGCAACACTATTCTATTTTAAAAAAGTAGACATTCATTAATGTATAGGAGTGAAACTATGAGCGATATCATTATTGCCTTCATACTCGGTATTGTAGAAGGATTAGCTGAATTTTCACCTATATCTTCTACTGGCCACCTTATATTAGTCGGGCATTTATTAGGCTTTGAGGGAGAAAGAGCAAAAACGTTTGAAATTGTTATTCAGCTAGGCGCAATTTTAGCTATTGCAATTTTATATCATAAACGTCTCGTTTCTTTATGTAATATTAAACCTCTTATACAGAAAGAAAAAAATTCAACGCGTTCCATGTATTTCTTGGCGTATTTCCGGCAGTGGTTGCTGGCTTGCTACTACATGATATTATTAAAACATACTTATTCCAGCCATACACTGTTTTGATTGGACTTGTAGCAGGGGCAATTCTTATGATCTTTGCAGAAGTAAAAAAGAAAGAGGCAGCAGCCTATTCACTGGACGATTTAACATACCGCCAAGCTTTAACAATCGGATTATTTCAGTGCTTAGCGGTATACCCTGGCTTCTCTAGAGCTGGCTCTACTATCTCTGGAGGTCTATTGGCAAAAGTAAATTATAAGACTGCATCTGAATTCTCTTTTCTAATAGCTCTTCCTGTAATGATTGGGGCAACAGGCTTAGACTTACTAAAAAGTTGGAAGTATTTAAGTGTCGATGACATCCCTATGTTCGCGGTAGGATTCATTACCTCTTTTATAGTAGCGATGCTAGCAGTAGTAACTTTTCTAAAGCTTTTAGAGAAGATAGGTTTAAAACCTTTTGCATACTACCGTATTTTGTTGGCTATCTTATTTACGCTTTTCGTATTGCTATAGATTCATATAAGTCACATATTATTAAACTGATATTCAATTTAGAATATCGGTTTTTTTATCTATTTCAACTCTAGTATTACTCACTTCAATATGGCATAGTGATAATAAACTACCATTCATAATCTGAACGTTCTTTAAGTAACTATGTCCTTTATCATAAAATGCAATTGGAAAATTAAAGATCCCATATATGTACAGAACATATTTACAAACTATATTCACTCCACATAGTATCTTTTTAATTTGCAAAACACTGATACAAATTAAAAATAAGTACAAAGGCATAACAAATAAATAAATTTCCAAGGAATTATAAAGAGATTAAATATTAATTAGAGTGAGGTGACGATAAAAATGAATCAATTAGCACAGACATATTGGGATACTTATTGGGGAAACAACAAAAAACCAGAATCTGTTACAGCTTGGCAATTTGGGGATACCCCTAATTATCTTGCACAACTAGTAATTGACGGTATTAAAACAGCTACATGCTCCGGTCACATTTTTTATGAATTAGAAAATGAATCGCTACCGACTACTAATGATTATAGTATTATACTCAATAGTAATGATGAACCTGTAGCTATTATTAAGACAATAGAAGTAACTGTAACACCAATGAATGAAGTAAGCGAAGAATTCGCTATCGCTGAAGGCGAAGGAGATCGTACTTATAATTACTGGAGAGACACCCATGTTCGTTTTTTTACAAAGGAACTAAATGAGATTGGTCTTAATTTCTCTGAAGATATGTTACTCGTCTGTGAGCGTTTTGAACTTGTTGATGTGAACAATAAAGTGAAATTTTAATAAACTGAGATTTACCAGCCATTCTTATTTTTATAAACACAAAAAAGACGAGTCATTCTGACTCGTCTTAAAGTTGCTTGGCGACGTCCTACTCTCACAGGGACAAGGTCCCAACTACCATCGGCGCTAGAGAGCTTAACTTCCGTGTT
>NZ_JAKUEU010000155.1:0-5735 GCF_022663075.1 Bacillus cereus group sp. BfR-BA-01441 | reverse complement strand
TCTGTTCCTTCACCTGGTTTTTCCGGATCTTTATCTGTATCTTTTTTATTTGTAATTTGAAGCTTTACAACTTCAATTTTTTCATTAGAAATCGTAAATTTCATTTCCTTATCGGATAAAGTATATCCTTCTGGCGCTTGGATTTCTTTTAAAGTGTAATCTCCTGGTTCTAACTTCTTAGAAGTCGCTTTACCGCTCTTATTTGTTGTTAATGTGTCGATTTTTATTCCGTCTTTCCAAATTTCAAACACTGCGCCTGCTAATGTTTTATTTGTATTATTAGCATCTACCTTTGTAATTTCTAATTGACCTGTAATTTCTTCTTTTACTTTTTCATTCATAACTTCTTGTTTTACTACTTCGTTCGCTACAACATTTACTTCTACTGTTACTTCTAACGCCTTATAACCTTCCGGCGCTTTCGTTTCTTCTAACGTATACTTTCCTGGCACTAAGCTTTCGAATTTCACAACGCCGTCTTTATTCGTTGTTTTCGCTTCTCCAACTACTTGATCAGCTTCGTTCTTTAATTTAAATTCCGCACCTGCTAGAACTTTTCCACTCTCTGCATCCTTTTTGATTACTTGTAAGCTTCCTAGTTCTTTTGCGTTTTCTATTTGTACTTCTACTACTTTGTCTGCTTCCACAACGACTTCAATTTCTTCTTTTAACAACTTATATCCTTGTGGTGCTTTCGTTTCTTTTAATTTGTATGTTCCTGGCTCTAATTTCTGAGAAATTACTTTACCAGTTTTATCTGTTCGTAACGTATCTACTTTTTTACCATCCTTATACACTTCGAATTCTGCATCTGATAATACTTTCGTTTTATCTTGAGCATCTACTTTTACGATTTCGAATTGCCCAAGGCTCTTACCGTTCGTTACTTTTACATCAATAACTTTTTCACCGTCAACTGTTACATGAATTATTTGTTTTGTTAACTCATAACCTTCTGGTGCTTTTGTTTCTTCTAACGTATATTCACCTGGCACAAGTCCGTCTACCTTAACCGTTCCAGACTTATCTGTTGTAATTCCTTCTTTTACAACATTTCCTTTCGCATCTTTCAATGTAAATTCTGCGCCTACTAAGCGTTTCGTTTGATCTTTATCATCCATTTTAATAATTTGTAGAGAACCTAAGATTTTTTCGTTTTCTGCCTCTACTTTTACTACTTCTTTCTCATTTTGAATTGTTACTTTCCATTCTTTATTTGAAAGTTTGTAGCCCGCTGGTGCTTTCGTTTCTTTCACTGTGTATTCACCTAGCGGTAATTTCGGTGACATCACTTTTCCACTCTCATCTGTTTTCAGTTCCGCTACCTTTTTACCATCTTTATACACTTCGAATTCTGCACCTGATAACAATTTCGTTTTATCATTCGCATCTACTTTCACGATTTCGAATTGACCCATTACTTTTTCATTCATGACTTCTTGTTTTACTACTTCGTTCGCTACAACGTTCACTTCTACTGTCACTTCTAGCGTTTTATAACCTTCCGGCGCTTTCGTTTCCTCTAACGTGTACTTTCCTGGCACTAAGCTTTCGAATTTCACAACACCGTCTTTATTCGTTGTTTTCGCTTCTCCAACTACTTGACCAGCTTCATTTTTCAGTTTAAATTCTGCACCTGCTAGAACTTTTCCACTCTCCGAATCCTTTTTGATTACTTGTAAGCTTCCTAGTTCTTTTGCGTTTTCTACTTGTACTTCTACTACTTTGTTTGCTTCCACAACGACTTCAATTTCTTCTTTTAGCAATTTATATCCTTGTGGTGCTTTCGTTTCTTTTAATGTGTATGTTCCTGGTTCTAATTTCTGAGAAATTACTTTACCAGTTTTATCTGTTCGTAACGTATCTACTTTCTTGCTGTCTTTATACACTTCGAATTCTGCGTCTGATAATACTTTCGTTTTATCTTCCGCATCTACTTTCACAATTTCGAATTGACCTGTTACTTTTTCGGGGATCTTTTTATTCACCACATCTACAGTCACTACTTTATTAGCCTTTACATCAACAGAAACTGAACTAGATGATAATTCATATCCTTTCGGTGCTTCTACTTCTTTTAATGTATAGCTTCCAACTGGAAGTTGTTTCGATAAGGCTTCGCCTTTATCACCTGTAACAATTGTTTCCACAACATTACCATCTTTATCGATAACATCAAATTTTGCACCTGGCAGAAGTTGACCAGATTCACTATCTTTTTTCAATAATTTAAATTGGCCATTCTCTACTTTTTTCGTATTCTTCATAACAAGTTCAATTACGTTTGTATTATCAATTGTTACTTTGACTGGTGTATCAACTTTTATATATCCTTCTGGTGCATTTATTTCTTTTACAAAATAGTCACCAAGTGGTAAATCTTTAACTTCCGCAATACCCTTTTCGTTTGTTGTAACAGTAGCCACAACGTTATTATCTTTGTCTATAACATCAAATTTTGCGTCTTTTAAAACAATGTTTTCATCGTTTTCATCAACTTTTTTAATTTGTAAATGTCCTTTTTCAGCTGCTGGTTTATTCCATTTTGGCCAGTTAAATTTAAAGTTATGAACCTCAAAACCATCTCTTTGGTGTAATCCTCCAACATAGGCTTGTCCATTAATAGAACCACCTTTTGTTTCTACAACTGCATTAGGTGCAAACACACTACCTACTACACCATAACCTTTAGTTGTTATCTTTGTAGCATTAGGAAATACCCAAATTACCTTACTAGCTAACTCAGTAAAAGATGAATTAGGGTCATATGCTTGAGATGTATTAATTAAATCCGTCGCCATCCCAGTATTTCTTGTATCATACAAAATTGCACCGCCACCAAAACTCACTTCTTCTGCATCTGAATAAATAACAATAAAATCTTTATTCTCTACATTCGGAAGAAAAACGTCTTTTACATCGAATGCTTTCTTTCCCGTCTGACCTGAAGAGACATAAATATTAGGGTTGTTTGCATCTTCACCGATTCCAAAGCTCATATTAGGTTTTGGCTTATCAGTGTGTAGTTTACTTGCATCCCCAATTACACCATCAACGTCTTTTCTAAATTCTTTAAACTTAGCATCAATCTCCGCTTGCTCTTCATAAGAGATACGGTCATATGATGTTTTCATCGCGCCATCTGGGTCACCGTCTTTTGTCATCGCCACTGTTCCATCTTGAATAATTACCTGTCCTGCTCCAGCTTTCGTAAATTGACCGCCTAGTAATAATGATGGATATCCTTCATCTACCCAAGTTTCTCCAGCTAAGTTATTTGCTCCAGTTGCAGCCGCTACGACTGTATAACTTGATGCTTTCATATTTTTCTGAACAGCCATCGCACCTTCAATATCAGCACTCGTTGCACTATGATCTCCAAAAATGATGGCGTTGTAATAAGATACATCACCTAAACCTTTTAACTCTGTTGTAGCTGCCTCTGCTTTAAATGGTAAATGGATTAAAAAATTCATACATATTAGTAATACAACTATTAAACTACTACTTAACTTTTTAATTTTTTGATTAAATGATTTCCTCAAGAAATTCATTCCCCCTTTTAAACTTCCTAAAATCACAAAAAGAAGTACATTTCATATGTACCAGGTCTTACTCACATTAACTTAAAATAATCCATTTAAATACAACAAAGGAACGCTACAACTACTTAATAAAATTACTACAATTCATTTTTGAAATAATACGTGAACTAAACTGTCATGCGGAAATACTTTTACGTATGGGAGCCCAATAAAATTAATCTGAAGAATATTTCATGTGGTGTAACTATTTTGACAACATCCTTCACTTTACATTAGTTTTCTAAAGGATTCAAGTGAATTGTATAGATTTCATACACAATTCACATTTTAAAACGTTTTCATTCATTTTAATAAGCTCAACAAAAAACGTAGCCAAAAAGCTACGTTTTTCTTTCATCGTTTCGGTGTATTTTTATGATTCTTCAAAAACGGAAGCGGGAACTGCTTACGGAAATGCTCTTTAATCATGTACTCTACACCGTTTTCACTATTTGAACGTGTAATCCAATCGGCTGCTTGCTTTAATTCTACAGGCGAGTTCCCCATCGCTACCCCAAGTCCCACGTTTTCAATAACCTCTAAATCTTCCATACTATCTCCAATCGCAACCATTTCATTTAGCGAAATATTTAAATGCTCTCCAAGCAATTGTAACCCGCGTAACTTTGATACATTTTGCGGTAAAATTTCTATTCGTTTTGAATCACATTCAACATACTCTACATCTTGGAACGCTTTTCTTAATGTATTTAGCCCGCGTTCTTTTTCACCTTTAGTTTGGAAAAGAACATCAATTTTTGGCGCCGCTACCGGATGGTCACGAAGCGCGTCACCTAACGAATCTACAAATTGAACTGGATAAAATAACGGATCTGCGCTTGATAATACAGTGCGCGCAATTAAGTTTGGTGTATTTCTCTCACGATTTCCTATCGAAAACCGTTCATGAGAAATACGTACGTTACAATCAAAGTGCTCTAACACTTGCACAATGTTAAAAGTCTTCTCTTCAGACAATCTTCTTTGAACGTACGGCTTATCTAACGTTGCTGAAACGAAAGCACCACCATGTGTCACTAATATAGAATCTAATTTTAACGCCTTTGCTACTTTATGAGCGGATTGAAAATTACGACTCGTAAATAACGTAACGTATACATCTTTTCTTTTCACAAATTCAATTGTTTCTCTTAATCCTTTTGCAATTTTTCCATTGTTGTATAGTAATGTCCCATCTATATTAAGAGCTAGTAAGCGATAAATCATGTCGCACTCCCCCTCTTCGCTGTTGTACTCTATCCATAATTTATGAAATAAATGTAGCAAATAGAACGAGTTAGAATTACTACTGAAAATTTGGTTTACTATATACATATACACTTAGCAAAGGAGATAGTACAATGCAGGCACCTCCTTCTTTTTATGAAGGCGATACGTTAGAAGTCGCAAAAAAATTACTCGGGCAAAAACTTGTTCATATTGTAGACGGAATAAAGCGAAGCGGAATCATTGTAGAAGTAGAAGCATATAAAGGCCCAGATGATAAGGCCGCACATAGTTATGGAGGCAGACGGACAGATCGCACAGAAGTTATGTTTGGTGCACCAGGGCATGCTTACGTATATTTAATTTACGGTATGTATCATTGCTTTAACGTTATTACAGCGCCAGTGGGCACCCCACAAGGTGTTCTCATTCGAGCCCTTGAGCCGGTAGATGGAATAGAAGAAATAAAACTAGCGCGCTACAATAAGACCGAAATTACAAAAGCGCAGTACAAAAATTTAACGAACGGTCCTGGCAAACTATGCCGTGCACTTGGCATCACTTTAAAAGAACGCGGTGTATCGTTACAAAGTGATACGTTACATATTGAATTAGTTCCAAAAGAAGAACACATATCATTACAATATAAAATAACAGCAGGACCTCGTATTAATATCGACTATGCAGAAGAAGCTGTACACTATCCGTGGCGTTTTTATTATGAGGGACATCCGTTTGTTTCAAAAAAATAAGCGATATCAACAATTTTTCAAATATATCTATCGTAACTTACAATATATCAACGATTTTTCGAATATATCTATCGTAACTTACAATATATCCACGATTTTTCAAATATATCTATCGTAACTTACAATATATCCACGATTTTTCAAATATATCTATCGTAACTTACAATATATC
>NZ_JAKUEU010000154.1:0-5828 GCF_022663075.1 Bacillus cereus group sp. BfR-BA-01441 | reverse complement strand
ACAGAAGAAGTCAATGCCTCTATGTCCAGTGTTTCTGAAACTGCCGCGCAAGTAGCTAAGGAAACAACTCAAACTGTACAGTCTATCCAATCACAAGCAGCATCAATCGAGGAAATCTCGAATCAGTCTAACAAAATAAAAGAAAAAGTAGAAGCATTGTCAGCGTTAGTTTCAAAATTTATTATTGAGAGGCATCACTAAGAGCAATAAAATATATCAAATATGATGTAAAAATAAAGAAGTCCATAGTAACTTATACAAAGTACAAAGGGCTTCTTTATTGAAACATGTTCTAAAATTCTTCACATCATTAAACACAATTAGTATTTAAACCAATGCGTTCACACAAGATTAAATGAATTTAGTTTTGTAAATCTATCAAATTTCATTTTGGAATTTCATGTCCCAATCAATTTCCAAAAGTGGAACTAAGAACTTATTTTATAGATTAAAATGCTAAATTATCTACAGGTACATTTCATTTAGTACCCATTTCCTTGTCTCGATATTTAGACAAGAAAATGGGTGCTTTTTTTAAACGAAGACACCAAAGTGGGTACTTTGTAAAAATAGAAAATACTAATTATGTGTGAAGTTAAAATTAAATTTTATATTATTTACAAAAATATTTATGAGGCATCTATTTTCTTATCTCATTAGGAGGACATGAAAGTCTATACTTATGTTAATTTCTTTCATTCTTATGTTGATGGGTATAGGAAGGGATTTCACAAATATAAAATAAGATTGACAACGCAAGATTACAAGTGTAATATTCAGTTACAGATTACAAACGTAATCCGAGGGAGGTGTAATATAAACTAATGAAAGAATTACCTAAAATTTCAGAAGCTGAGTTAGAAGTAATGAAAGTACTGTGGTCAAAATCTCCACAAACGGCAAATGAAGTGATTGAAGAGTTGGAAAAGAATATGGATTGGAAACCCAAAACGATTCGAACACTAATTAATCGATTAGTTCACAAAGAAGCAGTTGCTTACCATCAAGATAAAGGGCGAATGTACGCTTATTATCCTTTGGTTTCGCAAGATAGTTATTTACAAGTAGAAACAAAATCTTTGCTTAAACGTTTCTATGGTGCAGCATTTAAACCTTTACTGGTAAATTTCTTGAAAGAAGAAAAGCTGTCTTCAGAAGACATTAACGAGCTTAAACGTATCCTGGATGAGAAAACTGAGGAAAATCAGAGGAAGGATAGATGATAATGATAGAAATGTTTATAAATGTCTATCTGCCTCATTTTTTTGATTGGTTGATAGAGACCTCTATTATGGCTAGTATATTAGTGGTCCTAATCTTATGTATTAAGGTTTTGTTTAGAAATAAATTAACTCCACGTTGGCAATACATGCTATGGATGATATTAATTATAAGACTTGTTTTACCTTGGTCACCAGATAGTTCCTATAGTATTTATTCTGTTCTTACTTACAAGAATGATGATGCATTCCTTTCTAGCCAAAACCCCGTAGCTATTTTTCTTTCAAAAGAAGACATGGAAGATTTGAAAGGTATAGACGAAACAAAGGTTCTCACAAAAGAAGATACTTCTACCTCAAGTTCAACACAAACTGATCAGGCAAACAAGACACAAACACACAGTAATGAAAAACAGGATGGTGAGACGGTTCCATTCTATACAATCTGTATATACATTTGGCTTACTGGCGTTATCCTTCTAAGTGTTGCTACATTTATTATGAACAGGCGTTTATTACTTTACATAAAAAAACAACCTGTTATTACAGATGAAAAGATTGTCCAGATTTTTGAAGAGTGTAAGCAATCTATGTCTGTTCGACAAGAGATCCCTCTACTTGTATCTGGAAAGGTTTCCAGTCCAACAGTGTTCGGATTTATTCGGCCTAAGTTGCTGTTGTCAACAGTACATATGGAAATATTAGAGGAACAACAATTACGGTATATTTTTCATCATGAATTAGCTCACATCAAGCGAAGAGATGTTGGTGTGAACTGGATAATGCACGGCTTACTCATTTTAAATTGGTTTAATCCAATTCTATGGTATGCCTACTCATGTATGCGGGAAGATCAAGAACTAGCATGCGATGCATTAGCTCTTACATGTATAGATTCAAAGGAACAAATTGCATATGGCCATACTATTATTAGTCTTTTGGAACATTACTCAGGTTATTATCAAGTACCCGGTGTGGCGAATTTTAGTAAAAACAAAAGAATGTTAAAAAGGAGAATTCTAATGATTAAAAAATTCCAAAAAAAATCATATCGCTGGTCTGCGCTAGGGGCTGTGGCAGTGATTGCTGTATCATCTGTATCCTTATTAAATGCCCGTGCTGATATACCGAAAAATTCTGAGAAACAACAAATAGAAGTAAAAGATAATATGAAAGAATTAAAAACACAACCTGATATTTCTATACAGCAAATTGTAGAAAAAATGATTGGTACTAAAGAACAGGCGGAATCAGAATTTTTTGTTTCAGAAGGAGAATATAATACTTTACTTACAGAGCTTGGAGTGGCGAGGGATCTGTTTACGAAGGAAGAATTTGAGCGATTTATTAATTTAGAAACAGAATCACAGATTTTGTATAAGAAAGTAAAATTAGCAGGAAGTCCTGAAAAATTAGAACCAGAAGAGCAAAAAAAATATGAGAAAAATGTTGAAGAAATTGGACCATTTAGACAGAAAATTTATTCGTCTTTAAAATTGACTAAAAAGCAAGCACAGGAATATCTTGGTTTTCAAATTAAGAGACCAACGTATGTAGTAAAAGGGTATAAATTCACTGGAGAAGATATTCAAACACCATTGGCTATTAAAAAAATGGATCCCACTATTGTTTATGAATATCGAAATGAAGATTCCGTATATATGGTGTATCAATCTGCAGTTAGAGATCAAGGAGAAGAGTCGTTGAAGGGGATAGTAGGGACTAGTGAAAAGATAACTAATTATGAATTAGTTGGTACAAAAATAACTTTATCTGAAAGCACAAAGGATAAATTTAAAGTGATGAGAATGATTGTTCCTGCAAAAGGAAAGAATAATACTTATCAAGTCACAATTCTTGCAGATAATTTAAGTAAAGAAGAATTAGAGAAAATTATGCTTTCCTGTTTAAAATAAAAAATAGAGTCTCAGAATCCCGTTCCTGAGACTCTATTTTTATTTTAGGTAGAATCATTCTACGCAACTGTACAGAAATAAAGATCACTTTGAATTAATAGATTTGCTATTGAAAATCAGGGTAAAAATCTACGTACATATAATTAAAGCAAATTCCTTTATAAAAAAGTACCCACTTTCTTGTCTAAAAAGTATCCATTCTCATGTCTTTGTACATCTGATTACTCAAACTCATTTCAACCATCTCTTCAAGTGTTCGTTAAATTCCTATTTAAAGAACACTTGAGAATGAATTACGTGAGAAGGTATGTAATTAGTATACTTTCTAACGTAATGAATCTATATCAAACCCAAAAATTTATGAAATAATAAAGAGAGTGTAATTTTAAATAATATAATAATGCTAGTCAAATCTCTATTGAATTTATTGCAGCACCTTATATGGAATTATTATATATTCTATCAGGGATTTATATTTTTCCCTATAAGAACTGGAGTAATATTAGAAGCAAATAGCTCTATAATACTATATAGTAGGTTTGAGTTACTATAAATAATTATTATTAATTTATTTATATATAAAAAAACTGTATAGTTATTCAAAAAGACTGTGCATAAAAACTTGCATTATAACAAGTTTTTAGCACAGTTTTTTTTATTTTATGCCTTTCATTAAAACTTGAATCTTTGGGGCCATAAAATATAAAATTACACTTAAAATGATTGAAAGGCCACCAATTACACCGAAATAAATAATTTCTGTTTCAGGATTATATAATCGAACTATTTGAGCATTTATAGCTTGTGCAGCTGCACTAGTCAAGAACCACAGACTCATTGTTTGAGCAGAGAAGGCAGCTGGTGCTAATTTGGTTGTAATTGATAAACCTACAGGCGATAAACAAAGTTCCCCGATTACTACTAACAGGAAGCTAATCGCTAACCACATAGGGCTTACAAGGGATTCTGTACCATGTATATATGCAGGGATAATCATAACTAAGAAGGATAAACCAGCAAATAATAAACCAATAGCAAATTTATTAGCCGTACTTGGTTGACGTGAATTAAGCTTTACCCATAACCAAGCAAATACTGGTGCTAACAAAACAATATAAATAGGGTTTAATGATTGAAACCATGAAGATTGAAGTTCAAACCCGGCCAACTTTAATTGAGTACGCTGATCAGCATATGAAGCTAAAATGATAGCTCCTTGTTCTTGAATGGCCCAAAACATTGTAGCAGCGATAAATAATGGTATGTAAGCAATTAAACGAGACTTTTCAATTTTTGTAGTTTTCGGACTACGATACATAAAAATAAAGTAACCAGTTGGAATGAGAATACCTAAGATACTTACTAGTAAAGTGAATCGATTAATAGTTAAAATACCTGTTGGTATCGTTAAAATACAAAATAGTACTATAGCTATTGTACCAATACTAAACTGTATAATAACTTTTTTTCTTTCGATGTCTGTTAAAGGATTTGGTACTTGTGTTCCTGCTAAACCAAGGTTTTTCTTTTTTGTAAGGACGAAAATAATTAAGCCTAATAGCATACCAATTGCAGCGACACCAAAACCTAGGTGGAAGTTATACTTTTGACCAAGTGTTCCTATAACAAAAGGAGATAAAAGCGCACCTAAATTAATACCCATATAGAAAATACTGAAACCTGAGTCACGTCGAGTATCTGTTTCACTATATAAATCACCAACAATGCTAGATACATTAGGTTTTAATAAACCTGTACCAAGTACTAAAAACACCATAGATATGAATAAAGTACTTATAGTTCCAGGTAGTGCTAAAATCAGGTGACCGATCATAATTAAAACTCCACCCCAAAAAATTGTTCTACTTGAACCTAGTAGACGATCTGCAATCCAGCCACCAATAATGCCAGACATGTAAACGAGAGATCCATAGATGGCCATAATTGACGCTGCGGTCGCATGATCCATCCCTAAACCACCTTGTGAGATTGAATAATACATATAGTAAAGTAATATTGCTCTCATCCCATAGTAAGAGAATCGCTCCCAAAACTCTGTAAAGAATAGGGTAAACAGCCCCTTAGGGTGTCCGAAAAAACCGCTTTGCGGAACAGTACGAATAATATCGCTTTTACTAATCTTCTCCATACGAATACACTCCTTATATATAAATATAATAATACTAACTTAGTATAAACTAATAATTAGAAAATTAAAATAAATATTTACTTGGTTAATTATTAGAAATTTTTTAAAAAATAATTTTCTTGTTGATTTTAATGGGTATTTTAATTATATTTTTTAATATAGATATATTGATTGAAGATGATGATAGTGTATAAATATTAATACAAACTGTAGGAGGATTTATATATTGTTAAAAAAAGAAGTTTCTATAGAAGATATTTATCAGGAAATATTAGATGGAAAAAGAATTAGATTTCCTCCAAATACATGGAAAGAAGATATAGATAATAAAATGGCGCGGAGGGTATTAACATATTTGCTTAACAGTATTTTAAAATGGAATAAGGAAGACATAAGAAAAAAGTGGAACACAAAATTACTTGTAAAGTATAGGCTACGAGGATTACTCAAACATAGGTATGAAAATAGCCCTTTTAAAGCAATTAATGATTTGTATCCAAATCAGTTCAAAGAATGGGAATTTGGTATGACTCCTTTAAATTT
>NZ_JAKUEU010000153.1:0-5838 GCF_022663075.1 Bacillus cereus group sp. BfR-BA-01441 | reverse complement strand
GCATCTGGAGTTCCGCCAGGCGCAGTGAAGGATGCACCAACTGCTGGGCTTGTTCCAGTGCCTTTTTTCGCTACTACAGAGAAGCTGTAAGTAACACCTGGTTTAATACCACCAAGAGTAGCTGTCGTACCACTTATTGATAGGCTACCACTTGAACCATCAGTTGCTTTATAGCTGGCTGCATATGCATCGACTTCTGCTGGTCCAGACCAGTTTAGTGTAACTGTGCTAGCGCCATCAAAAGTGACATTCAGACCACTAGGGGCATCTACTTTAATTTGTTTAATTGCATCTTTTTTCGCACCTTTTACGTATAATTCTCCGTTTATTTCTTGTACAGAAGAAGGACGTTCAAAGCGAGATTTATCTGTAGCGAATTTGCTCATCATTACTTGGAACATTTGCTGTGCAATTTTAGTATAACGATCACTAATGTAGTTTTCTGGACCATTCTTTACGTAACCAGTCCATACAGCCATCGTATATTGTGGTGTATATCCAGCGAACCAGCTATCCCTGTTTGCATCAGCTGGAATGCCGTATTTCTTTAAATCTTTTGCATCAAAGTTTTGCGTTCCAGTTTTACCCGCTACGTCAACACCTGAAACATATGCTGTTGGTCCTGTACCACCAGAACCAGGTTTTACTACGTCACGAAGAACGTCAGTTACCATGTAAGCTGTATAGTCTTGCATAGCGCGTTGTTCTTTCGGTTTAAAGCTTTTCTTTTTCCCGTCCGGGAAGGTTACTTCTTTTACGAAGTGTGGTTTATTATAGTTACCACTATTACCGAAGGTTGCATATGCACCTGCTACTGCTAATGGAGAACTATCGTTACTACCAATTGCAGTAGATTCATGTACTCCATTTTCAAATGTCATGCCTAAACCTTCAGCAAACTCTTTTGATTTATTAAGTCCAACTGTTTGAGCTGTCTTTAAAGCCGGGATGTTTAATGACTTCTTCAATGCTTCACGAAGTGAAACGTCACCTTTAAAACTCCCTGTAGCATTTTTAATCTTTGTGCCATCCGAATAAGTATATTCAGAGTCATTTAATTGATGGTAAGTAGACCATTGAAGATTCTCAATCGCTGGACCGTAGTCGAAAATTGGTTTCATTGTTGAACCAACTTGGCGTTTTAAATCAGTTGCCATATTATGACCTTTGAAAGTGGACTTATTTTCTTTACGTCCAGCACCAATTGCTCGAACTTCTCCAGATTGTGTATCCATAAATACGAATGATCCTTGGAATTGATCGTTTGGATACTTAATAAGATTACCATCCATAATTTTTTCAGCGTAATCTTGAGCATCTTGATCAAGTGTTGTATGAATCGTTAAACCATCTGAACCGATATTTACATCAGGATATTCTTTTTCAACTTCTTTTACAACCGCATCTAAAAATGCTTGATACTTCATCTCAGTTACTTCTGAAGACGGTTGAAGGCCCTCAGTTACTGGGATCTTAACGGCGTTATTCATTTCTTCTTTTGTTATATAACCATGTCGATTCATTAATGATAATACGACATTACGACGATTTGTTGCTCGTTCAACATTTTCCTTTTTTGTTGGATCATAAATGTTTGGACCTTGGGGTAAACCAGCGAGCATAGCAGCTTCATGTAATTGCAAGTCTTTTAAATCTTTACCATAATATTTTTGCGCTGCTGTCGCAATACCGTATGAACGGTTACCTAAATTAATCTTATTTAAGTACATTTCTAAAATCTCATGTTTAGAGTATTGTTGCTCTAATTTGTAAGATAAGTACCATTCTTGTACTTTTCTTTTAGCAGTTTTGTCCATCGTTAGAAAGTAGTTTTTAACGACTTGCTGTGTAATCGTACTACCACCTTGGGAACCGAAACCACCAGTGACATTTTCCATAACTGCTTTTGTAGTTCGTTTAAAATCAATTCCATTATGATCATAGAAACGCGAATCCTCAGTTGCAAGGAATGCATTTTCAACTACTTTTGGAATTTGATCATAAGTAACGTGTGTTCGTTTTTCAGCACCGTATTCATAGAAGAAATTCCCGTTTTTATCAAGAAACTTTGTTGATAAAGGATTAACAAGTTTGGCCTTGTCTAATTTTGGAGCATCCTTTACCATAACAAAGAAAGCGGAAACGCCGGCTACAAGACCAACGATACCAAGAAGTAGACAACCTATAAGAAATTTCTTGAAAAAGGAGCCTTTTTTCTTTGGTTTTTCTTCTTTATGTGTTTTTTTCTCTTGATTTTTCACATGATTTCGTTCTGTACGAGAACGATAATTATCTGACATTATACTTTCTCCTACCTTTCATTCTCTCCCCCAAAAGTCGAAAAAAGAGCCTTAGTGATGACTCTATCACGAAAAATAAACCATGTCTAGTACACGGATATAGTCAATCCGAGGGTGATAACCGCATGATAATAAGGATCCATGCTCTTCTATTTCTTCTTTCGTAATCGACTTGCGTCCACCAGTATTTTGACGATTCCAAAATGCAATAATATGTTTTGCATCTAGTAAATAAAATTCATCAAAAAGTGTAAATTTAATAATAACAAATGCAATTCCATTATGAGCAACCACTTGCTTCATATGTTCAATTTGATGAAGGTGGAAGTTTTGAAGTGGGAAACTAGTTTTATTTTTTGTTTCCTTTGCTTCAAAATCGATGTATTTCCCTTTGTATACACCGTTGTAATCTGTTGTAGAAGGTTGTTTAAAATACGCTTCTTTTACCACTGCAGCACTTCGAGCGGGGTAATCTACTTTTACAATTTGAAGAGGTGTAGGCTTTTTATGTACACATGCAATATTATGGGTTAAGTAATATTGATTTGTTTCATTTAATTCCTCTTCAAGGGACATACCTCTATTACTATAAGTATGTGTTTTTATAGGTGTTTTTTGAGGTTGTGAAGCTTGATTATACCTTTTTCCATTTGGGTAACGAATGGTCATAGTGTGTCCACCCCCAACTTGCTAAGAATTACTTACAAAGGTGATTATATCAAAAAATGAAAAAAGATGTGACCTTTTTGATGAAAGGTATGATGACTTATTTATGTTTACATGGAATGATTATATGAAAATGAAACAAAATCGAGAAAAAAATTTTTGTACAGAGGAAGAAAAAGCAATCATTCACAATATTAAAAAGAAAACAGAAATAGCTAATGTGGACAATATTTCTCGGACACAATCTTATCAAGAATATTATTTAAGAAATAGTGAAATCAGGTGGGCCTTTTTAGCGAGTATGGTTTCGAGAAATGCGGGCTGGAATATGACTGATTTAGAAGGGAGATATTATGCTACTGTTTTACCTAGAACAGTAAAAAAACATTTATTTATTCTGTACGAACAGGCTAATTGGATTATTTTTTTAGATGCATTTCCTCAGCTATTATTGTATGAGGAAAGTAAGAAGAGACGTGCACCTCTCTTTCATTTGTTGCAATATTTCAACGTATCAATTTTTATGGAAAAAGAATGGTTACTTTTCTGGGAAAGAAGAGATATGAATAGGCTTATGACAGCGCTTATTATAAATGAACAAAATAAAATTCAAAAACCAGTCATTGAGAACACATATTTTAAAAAACATGTATTCCATACTGCACTTTTTAAAGTGCAAGAAAGACTTCATATTAGTGCAGTTATCTTCCCAACAATTGAAGGAAGAATGTATGGATTTTCGGTTTATCAATTTGAAACGTTACAACAGCGCATAGAACTAGGAAAAAAATTAGCATGGTTATTGTTTCATCCAATTTATAATGGTTCGTTTTATAAGTTTGCATTGCAAACTACACATACTGGGTCTAGAGAAGATTATGAAGTTTACGCAAAGGAAACTCGAAAGTCTTATACGCCAACACTTAGAGATATTTATCCTGTTATTTTACATGAAGAAATAAAAATGAGAGATTGGTTTTGTGCAAATATGAAAATGAATGTGCTATTTGTACCTGAAGAACCTAAAGGGGAAGTTAATATAACAGAATGGTATAGAAGAAAGAGAGAACAAATCTATAGGCTATCTATCGCAAATCGTTTTGCTAAAAGGATGGATGAGTTCATGATATAATAAAAAAGAAGTCCCGTCTTCCATTTTGAAGACGGGACTTCTTAATTTGAAACAATCCTGCTATGTGTGCTACAACTTTAATCTCAAAACGTAATGCTAGTAGGAGATTAAGGGTGACTTGAAATTTAACTGTTCGTAATAAAGTCTCGCTTTATGTAGCAGGGAAGTTTGGACCATCTAGCTTTGGATTGCCAGTCTCGGGTTTATTTTGTTGTTTGTTTTGGTTTTTCTTTTTTTCATTTTTGTTCTTTGCCATTGTAATACACCTCCTTTTTGTATTGTTACCATTTCTATAAATGACATACGAAATGATTTCTTTGACGAATAACAACTAGTTTTGTCATGTGGGCAGGAGTGGTGAATCATTCGGCGAAATTACATGACAAAGGAAAAGCAAAGAAGGAGGCGTTTTGTATATGGCGATGGTTCAGAAGGAAGATGTAATGAAAAAAATGGATCAAATGTTAAGTTCTCTCGATTTGCTGGAAATGAATATAGGGATTAGAATGAATCATGCATTAAAGGATGCGAGTGAAAAAATATGCAATAAGATAGAAATAACAGAAATGCATATTGAACATATGGAAAATAAATTAGTGCATCACGAAGAGAAAGGGAATTGGGTAAAGACATTTCAAAACGTCGTAGTGAGTGCATAATAAGGTGGGAAAGAAATGAAGAATGAAGCATTAATACAGTCTTCAGAAAAACTCATGCAGTATAATAATGAAGCGAATGTAAAAAAGAGAGAACTAACCGAATACGACTTTTATAAGGATATGAAACCGTTTGTAGATATGGTAGATGAGGAATTAAAGAAGTGGAAAGAATTAGCTTATAAGTGGATTAAAGAAGAAAAGCCAAAATATATACATGTACAGCAAATTGATCAAGTATATGATAATTTACAAACGAATGTGTTGCAATGCTTTGTAAATAAAGGTAAAGGTAAACGATTCTTTGAAACACACCAAGCCATTTCGTATACTTTGCAAAATATAGTTGAGCAATGTAAATAACAAGAGGGAGAGCCCTCTTGTTATTTTTATGCTTCTGTCATTGTTGTAGGTTTTGTTGCGCCGTTTATTTCTAATTCTTTTATTAATGTTCGATAATCTGAAATGCATATTTTTCCTTCGAGATACCAATGTCTCGCAAAGTCTAATAATTCATTTGCATTCTCTGTGCAATACCCCTTTTTTTGAGAAAACGCTTGTTTTAAATCCCCTAATACCATGTTGATTCCTCCCCCATGAGAATCTTCTTCTTCATTATCATAGCATGGAAGGGTTTTCTTTTTTAATTTTTTAAAAATTTAAACTTCCGACAAAAATAGACAGATACTCCATCACACATATTATTTTATAGGTACATATTATATATGTAGAAACTTATGTGAAGGAGGAGAGAATGCATGTTTCAACAACCTAACTTATATCAGCAAACGAATCCATATGCACAGCAAAATATGTACCAATATAATACGGATACATATTTACGGTATAATATGTATCCTTTCGAGCCTTATTATGGAAATCAAAATTATTATCAACCGTTTGAAGTGTCCTTTATGAATCAAGCTCAACAACCACAACAGCAGCAGCAACCTTATGTGAATCAAGCTCAACAACCACAACAGCAGCAACCTTATGTGAATCAAGCTCAACAATCACAAGCTCAGCAACCATACATGAATCAACCACAGCAGCAGCCTTATATGAATTCGCAATATTATATGCC
>NZ_JAKUEU010000152.1:0-5897 GCF_022663075.1 Bacillus cereus group sp. BfR-BA-01441 | reverse complement strand
TGCAACATGTTTGCGGTATCCTTTCCCTAACTTCTCTACCATTTTCACTGTAATCCCTTATATACCAAGGGTTTAGGTACTTTTCTATTTACTTTTATACATATTAACCAACTTGCAACACGTTTGCGGTATGCATTCCCTTATTTTTCTCACAAGATGCAACACTGTTTGCGGTATCCTTTCCCTACGTTCACTCTATAAATGCCAACAATTCCTTTTATATCAATGCTAATTATTACAATTTATTTTTAATGATTGCATTCACTAACTTGCAACATGTTTGCGGTATCCTTTCCCTAACTTCCCTGCCATTTTCACTCTAATCCTTTATATACCAAGGGTTTAGGTGCCTTTTCACTTACTTTTATACATACCACACAACTTGCAACATGTTTGCGGTATCCTTAACACAAAAAAAATTCATGAAATTCTCTTATCCCTTGATACAACTAGCTTTATAAGGTGTTGCAAGTTGCTATTTTTCTTCTTAAAGGAGCACCTTTCATCATTTTTCGATTTGCTATAATCAAAATTGGTATATTTTATAGTATTTTGGCATATATTTCTGAATTTGTAGAACGGAGGTGAAAAAGATGGGGAAATCATTTGTGATACGTAATCAACGTAGCTTAAATGGGGAAACAACAAACGCAGTTTTAGTAACACTAAAATCTTGGCAAAAGCTTGTGGAAGCATTTGAGGAGAAATACTACAGCTATAAAGATACATATTTGGAAGATGTTCTGCAGCACATGACATACGAAGGTCGCATTGCTGACGTAGAAGGCTTTGTCGAAAAAGCTAAACCATCTTTTTCACGTCGCGCAATGTCTACACTTGCAGAAAAAGCGGGAAGAAAGCATAAATTATACGGCATTACAAATGCTGATCTAGAAGTGTTCTTATATCTACATAAGAAATGCTTTACTAATGGTGTTATTCCCAATGTAACAATACATATGATGTGGGAAGATTACAAGCAATATAAAGAAGAGCTTGCATACATTCAGCATTCTCAATTCTATATCGCTTTGAAAAAGTTAAGCTTACATAACATTATCTCTATTGAAAATGGCCTAGATGGCCGATATACAATCAAACTGACTCATTTTATGAACGAGGAAACAGAAAAAGCAAATCCATACGTATATATTAGTCCTGTTGTATTTACAAAGGCTTTCTTTAAACTATCTGTAGCGGCTAAGAAATTATTCTTAGACATTGCGATGCAACAACATACAGAAACAACATTAAAGCGTTCTTTGGACAAGCAAGACGAAAGAGGAAACAAAACTCACTTCGGTGGGATGTATCGTTTCTTACATAAAAAATATCCGCATCAGATTCGTGCGGTTATCGAGGAATTAACAACTGCATTACCATGTACAGGGAATCCCCTATTCAAAATTTGTAAAATGCAAAAGGGTGTAAAGCATACAAAACGATATACGACACTATATCTGTCTATCCATTCAGACTTCTTATGTTCGAAAGAAGCTGGAGAAGAACAACATAGGGATCCATTTACACCAAAAGCTACCTATGCACGTAAAGCGAAGTTTATCGAAGCAATCCTACAAGAGATGAATATCGGTGAACTATCTGCAGACATGAATAAATTCATTCATGTATTAAAGCATACTTGTCATCGTCAGATTCGTAGTGTAGTTCGTGGCCTTCGTGATATGGTTGATCGCAAAGAAGGATACCCTACAAAACTTGTATATACATTGAAAAAACTATTGCATCAAACATCACAATATCAAATTCTCGATACTGCAGCAAAAGAAGGTATCTACCCTCTTATTGCGCAGCACATACCAAAAGAGAGAAATAGTGACCGTGAGCAAGCTATCTTTAATTTTGGTTTACATTATTCTATGTACTCTCTTCACAACATTAAGAAGATGTTTAAGAATGTGCATGCACTACTGAAGCAGAAGTTTGCGGTACCAGTGACGGAAGAGTCTTATCACCGTAATTATCTAAAATACCAGGAAGAAACGTTATTTAGGAAATATGCATATGATCAGGGTGTTAATCTCCATGCATATATCGCTTTAGAAATTGAAATGCGTGAAAAACTAAAAGTTCGTGGTCATAAAGAACGCACGATCCCAAGTGATGTACGTGAATGGTTTATCGAGGCAATTGATAAGCTGCCACAAGAAAAACTTCGTGTTATTGAACTACCAAAGCAGTTTAATTTACTAGAGTTTATGCGTACCTTCGAACGTTTAGTACGTGCTGGAGTAACAATAACAGCTCCAGATCAGGTGCTAAACGAAATGGAAATAAAATAATAGTAATGAGCTCTCTATTTTTGAAAAAATCGAAAGTGGAGGGCTATTCGTGTTTGTTTCATTAACACCCCTTTTCTACTACTCTACTTATAAATACCAAATCGACAGGACTTCATATAAAATGGAGTCTTTTTTTATGCAATTCTATACAAATTCAATTCTAGCAATATATAACTCTCCACATAACACCAGGAATTATTCTTCTAATCTATTAAAACCTATCTTATAATACCTACAAAAAATCAAAAGGAAAATTATAAAAATAGTGGATATGCGGACAAATATGGTTCAATGTGAATATAATCTTTCTATAATCATTGTAATTACTAATGTTGTTGTATTTATCTAATAAAAATCATCAATAATAATGTGAGTTATGTGCAAATACTGTGTAATGTTAACAAATAACTACATTTTCTGAACAAAATGTGGATAATTGAACGCTAGATACTGCTGTATTTTACAAAATAAAGAAAATACAGCCTATTTCTATAGTTGGATAAATATAAAGTGATTTGTATCAATTTCTTTCCGATTTCATGTAGAAACATGTGATTCCCTTTATGCTTTTTTGTAGAATTGATAGTCTAATAATCATTGAATTTCCGGATACATTTTCTACTATTTATGATTTTTTACGTTCCGACATCAAATTTCCCCTTGGGGGAGTAGATCTTTCCCCTATTTTTGATAACCTATAATAGTTTTATCTTTATTTCTTTTTAATATATAAGATATATATTTATAATAGATTTTTAATACAGCTAGTATGCTTGTTAATAAGATGTCCGACCTAATTGAAAATATTTGTAAAATCCGTTATAATAATGGTAATTAAACATATCATTACTCCCATGTAAAAAGACAAATCTACGAATCCTTATTAGGACAAGATTTGTCTTTTTGTCATTGAAAATAAAAAACAACATATCAAAAAGGAAATGAGTTGTTTGTCCGTTTTCCTTTTTGCTATGCCAGCAACCGAGCATAGCAAAGGGCGGTAGCAGGTCTTTCACTTATTTTTTGTTTTAATATATGATAAGGAATTAGGTAATTATAATGAACGAGGGCATTAGTTTAGAAGTAGCATTAGAAGCATTTTCTGCTTATTTAGAAGAAAATGGACGTAAACAATCTAGGATTGAACGTTATACTTACGATATTAAAGGTTTTTTAAGTGACTAAGAGCAAATGAGAAGCTCCTACATATCAAATCATGAAGTGAACTACCTAAAGAACATTATTAGGAGTATTTCTATGAGCTAGAAAACAAGGCACAGAATATGGCCGTTGTTAAATAAATTGAACATGTCTTTAGTGATAGATACTTCAGTAGATGATTTTCAGCTCTCCTTAATTTCTGATCAATCACTAAGTGATAAGGATTTTATTACCGAAGCAGAAAAAAAACCATTAAAACAAACTACCCTTTCAACAAAAGGATTAACAGAAAGACAAGTTGAATATCGCCCTCTTATTATGGGTAGAAACGCTTCTATAATAAATTTAGTAGTAAACTATAGGTTGTCCTTACAAGAGCTTGTATCGCCTAATATGAGCCATATACAGCTTGCTAGGAACACTATAATTGTTCCATGTGAAAATGGAGCTACTAGATCTGTCTTCTTAACAGTTGAAGATACACAGCAACTTTACAAATATTATTCAACTAGGCCTGAACATGTAAGGCTTAGACGGTATACAAATAATCCTTTGTTTATAGCATTTAATGTTAATCAGGGAAAATATCGTTGAGTTTACGAAAAAGATGCGCCAAAGGCTTTGTCTGAGGTTGCAATACAAAAGATGATACGACTTGAATTAAAACGTGAAGGGTTGAATAGACGTATCTTGGCGCAGCAAATGCGAAATACATTCATTGTTTGTCTTATTAGGCAAGGCTCTTAATTACTGTTATCACGAGAGGTTTAGAAGTGTATAAACAAGCGATTAGCTGCTTATTTATCTGTATTAGCCTAGATATTTTGTAATGTCAGTGAGATATCAGCCATCATAGAAGTGTTTCTACTCCAACCTAGGAAGCCAAGATATCAATAGGTTTTGTACGGTTCTCTAGCAGAATCTCAGCAATTGTATTACATAATAGTGTCAACGGACTATCTTTTCCCCACTGTAACCTACAAAACAACAATCTCGAGATAAATAGACTTTTTTCATTTCCTCTTTAATTTCTCTATAAGTATTCATCATTATAAAACATGCCTCTTCTTTTCTACATAGAAAAAGAGAGTCCCTTGCTATATGAACCCTCTCTTATGTATATCCTCTATTTTTAATCAATCACAATTTCATGTATATTTAGCTTGTTTAATTTTTCATTATAGAAACTCATTACTTTTTGAGCATGTTGAGCCATTAATCCATCTTGGACAGTAAGTGCTTCAAAATACGGATAACGAATGTCTGTAACATAACCATTCAGCTTCACGTATTGTTCTAAAATCAATGAGAACTCCTCAACTAATTTACGACAAGATTTGTGCAGAATTAAAAGGTTATGAATTTTAGGGGCTGTTCTACCGTTTAGTGTAAGAAATTCTTTTAGAGGTTTCCCAACACATTGTTGACTATGGTAACAAATAACTGAGGCAGGGAAAGGTTTCATGTGAGCTAAGTACCTAGCAGAATCTAAATTAGATTTTGCAATGAATAGCCACTCTTCTAGATCCTCAGTATTTTTCATATAAAACTTGCCCCCCTAGTGCAATTTTGTATTCCATGGTTACATTACGGTTAGCACGTTCTTGAAACTCTTCAGGTCCATATACTAAAATATCAACTGGTGTTTCCATCACATCGTAAATACCCCAATTGATAAGATTAATCACTTCTCTTTTTCTTGATCCTACACCATCCACAATAATACAAAGATCAAAATCACTATCTTTATTTGGTGTGCCATAAGCATGAGAGCCAAAAAGGATAATTTTTTGGACAGAAGATACGGTTTCACAAATTTTTTGTACTAATAGGTTTAGCTCTCTTTGTATTTCCTCGTTAATCCAAATCACCCCTCGGAAAATAGAATTATATTGACGTTTAAGTATATTATACATGCGCTTCCCTTCTCCTTACTATTACATATTTATTTTCATATTGTGCCCTTGTTTCCCAACGTCCTCCAATGCTTAATAACATTTGTAAATCTTCTTGAAGTCTTGTTATAACCCATCATCACAGATATCTTATTCCTTAACTTGGTGAAGGACGAAAGTCCAAAGGTAAGTGAAAGTTAAATTAGGGGTTACTTGTAATAGAATGGTTTGTTCCTCTGTAGTTGTATATGAAGCAATGTTCTGTATGTAAATACCTCTAAAGACCACCTTTCCAGTGGTCTTTAGAGGTACTGTGCAATTTAAGTTTTTTAGAAAGCTTTTGTTTTTAATAATAGTACCTTGGAGGTAGTGGCTGTGGATTAAGTTCTACAAAAGTACAAGGAGGTAGTGGTTGCGGGTTGAGCTGTACAAAATTATCCCATGACCCATATGGAATATACTGCATAGGATTTGGTGTAAATGATGTATACACCTGTAGATGACAACACGGAACTATATGCATTAATATTTCATCTCC
>NZ_JAKUEU010000151.1:0-5916 GCF_022663075.1 Bacillus cereus group sp. BfR-BA-01441 | reverse complement strand
TTGTAGATATCCGATCTCTAGTACATGCTTGCATATAATAATAAGATCATAAATAAGATGATGAGATTGATATGTTAACCAAACTTAGTTAAGTATACTTCGAATATCCATAAAGATAACATTGACATGAAACAAGAAATCGCTATGAGATTAATATAACATTAACAAAAACTATTCAAACTAAGGATGGATCATCCTAATTGTTAATGTCATGTTGATCAGAGATAGAAACTACCATTTCGACTTAGAGATACTAGTTATTCTAATGGGTGTTTATGACTTAAACCCACTTAAAAAGTTAATAAAAGTAATTGGTAATAAAATATAGCATGCGCTGGTTTGCTAGTTGTTACATCCTATTAACTAATAATAATAAATGTAGATCTACCAAATGGTTTTACGTTAATTCACATCTAGGTACCATCGGATTGATATAATATGTAAAATATTGATATGAAATTAACGTCTACACATTTTCATTTCGTTTCATATCAATGTTAATTGATATGTCAATTTCAATCGGGGGTATTAGTGTTGGATAATTATTTATATGACATTAACATATCGGGGTTATTTACTTCAAATTTTGTTAATAAATTTAATAGAGATAGATTTTCTTTGAAACCTTCTTGATCAAGGAGATTTATAAAAAGAATGGTGTAGCGTATTTGAAATTTAGTTATAAATAGCAGTTGTAATGTTCAGGTATATGACTTATTTAGTTGGGCATACTATAAGTATGAGTTTTTTTATGATAAAAAAGTACAGATAATATCTTTACAATCTATAATTATAGATTGTAGTTTTTATAGTATTTGAGTGAAAGAAATGGTTTTGAAATTTAGCTATAATAGAAATGTTTTTGTGCGTCATTCAATTTTAAGCATGCGCAAACTAAAAATCATTTTAATTCTTACAAGAAAAACATGTTATGGATGTATATTCATCATTAGCGTTCCTTTTTGTCTAATAACTAAAATAGGAATCCGAAAGCTATTTTATAATCTTTGTTTGCGAAATATGTAATTAGTAAGTTGGCTTAGGTATGAACAGGCTGGGTTAGTTTAATTTATATTTATCTCTCAATATAGGATTTCATGTCAATGTCAGTTGATGTGTTAATATCAATGAACGTGTTTATACCACTTGATTGTTTACATAACATTAATATGTATTAGTCGTTTGCTGTTAGTTATGTTATGAGTACTATAAAGATTGTTTTGTATCTAAAGTTCTCTAAGGTAAGGAATATATTAAATGAATATTTTTCACTTTTGATATTTAGTTGTAAATATAAATCGAAATTTTGGTATGAAAATCCTGTACTTAGATATACTAATAGTATTACCTGAATTAGGTGATTAAATGACATATGCAAAAAAAGAAAAAGGTTAATCAATTAGAAGCATTATTTTTGTGAGCTTAATTAATAATTGCGAATTAGTATTGACATTTAGATACTATAAAGATAATCTAATACATAAGTTTTATTGTTTAAAATTAATATATGAATCGAGAGATATTTAATTCTTGCTAAACGGACACACCGAGGGCATATACCTGCCATTGGTGTGTCTTTTTTTATTTAATAACTAGAAAATGATAAGGAGAATATTAAAGAATGAATGAAATTATTAGTGAAAGCAAAAGAAGATTTGATAAATATTGTAAAGATAATCAAGTTTTTGAGGAGAGAATTAATTCTCTTATTAACTACTATTTTTTACTGCTTGCTGATCGTGTAAACATTTTACAAGATAGAGAATTTAATAACGAGGTCGAAGAGAAGCAATTTAAAAGCAGTCTCAAAAGATTTGAAACATTATTCCCAGCTGCTGCTAAGAATGCATTTTTAAAAGGATATCAGCTTGGTTTAGAGTTTTTCAAACATCCAGAGACAGTGATTCCGGATTCTCTATTTACAAATCCTAATTTTGTACAAGATATTCCTTTTGCAATTGTAAATGCAGCGGAATTTAGCATTTATGAATTAGTTCGAACGGATGAAACACAAGAGTTTAGTGTATTTGCTGTTCGAACGTATGAAGGCATTAAACCCATAATGGAGCAAGTATTTTGTGAAATTGCATTGTTTGGTGCGGAAATTGCACTTGAGCATGAACGTGAGGAAAGAGGACTGAAAGTAGTAGAAGGAAAAACAACTACTTTTACAAATGTTCCAGTAGATCGTTTATTTACAATTACTCCATCTGTAGCTGCTAATGTTGTGCATGCAGACGGCCGCTGTGAAATCTGGAGTCTAAACTGGAATACGAAAGTAACTTTAGATAACCCTTTTATTGAATTAGCACAAGTAACCATTGTTTACAAAGACAAGACAGAAATACAAAAAAATCTTCGGGATGGATTTATATATGAACAAAGTTTATTTAGTGCGGTACCGTTAGAAGAAATCGAGGATCGTTTAGAGGTTAGAGTCAAATATAACCTTATTGATAATATGCCATGTAATTTGGAGGGATTTGAAATAGAATCACTTCTCACCGAACTATTAACAAAAATACAAAATGCAACAAAAGTGCCTTTTGAAAACATGCTATTACTTTAAAGCGATTTTCTATCAAAGAGGAGTTTTTTATAATGAAAAAGATTGTATTAGCTATTAGTGATTCTGTGTATACGGCATATTTACGTGAGGATTTTATTGGTGCGGGATTTGAAGTAGCTGATAGTGATGTCATGCACATCAAGTATTTAGATGAAATTCTGGATACGGAAAAACCCGATATTCTATGTATTAATGACAAACGATTAAATATTGATGCGGGACACGAAGATAAGCGGGAATTAATTATCTTACAGAAGTTAAGAGACATTCGCTTTCAGAAGGATATTCGAATTGTAGTATTTACAGAGCGTGAAAATGATGATGAGTTTTTAGCGAAACTGATTTATCTAGGTATCTATGACATTTTTAACTCTCGTAAAATTGATATTGATAATAAAGTCATCCCACAGCTGCTGCAGGAATCAGATATTAAAAATGTAGCAGAAATTGTAGGAGCAAGTCAGGCACCGCAACAAACGAAATTGTCCGACGTTCCTGTTGATGAGGAACAAGAGGAAGTATCAAGTGAATTAGAGGAAGGTAGCAACAGTGAACCGCACTCTAAATCAAAATTATTTAAAAACAAAAAAAAGCGTAAGTATATTCAGGAGGAAACGCCAAAAGCGCCAATTATTAAAAAACAGTATAAATTGGCTTTTGAGCCAGTATATGAGAAACAAATTGGTATTGCTATTCCAAGAAAAACAATTGTGGTGGCCAGTATGAACAGGAGAAGTGGTGCTACTTTTGTTTCGCATCTTTTAGCTGCTTATTTAAATGAACTACAGATTGATGTGAATTATATAGAGAATCTATATGATGATGGCTATACGTATCCAATACTTAAGGGATATACAGAAGCTCCAAAAAACTACCGTAGTGAATTTATGTTGCAAAGATATAAGGAGATGCTACAAAAGGAAGCTGATATATTATCAATTCCAAAATGGAAGCAAGGAAGAATAAATTATATCGTAAAGAATCCTATAGTGGACCAAGAGTTGAAGAATGAAACAGATCATGACTTTGACCATTTTATTAAGGTTTTATTGGGTAACCAAGAAGCACCTATTTCGATTATTGATGCAGGGAACGATTGGGATAAAGATTTATACCATGAGATATGTGAAATGGCAGATTATATATTCTTTGTAGCAGAACCAGATTTGCATCAATTGCTAAAGATAGCACATCCTCTTACACCAAAAGAGAGAAAGCTCGTTTCTTACTTAAATTTAGAGAAAACGAGAATCATTGGGAATAAGTTTTCTTCTGCACTTTTAAAGCATGAAGTAGTAGAAGAATGTTTTGGAGATAAGGTATTAACTGCTTTACCAACATATGAGATAGAAGATGTATTTGAATCTCAATTAAATAGTAGTACGTTACTATCTAGTCGGAACTATTATAAAGAGTTAGAAGGAATAATGAAGGGAATAGCAGAGTTGCTGCTACCAAACCAATTGTTGAACCAAAAGAAAAATTCCATTTTAAGTGGATTTCGATTTCGAAAGTCTGAAAGTTAATGGAGTGTGAAGAGGAATGCAAAAATTTATTATAGGTGCCGCCTCATTATTATTATTTGTTGGCTGTTTATTCTTAATGACAGATATGATCATTGGAGATACAACACACACCGATAATAAGTCTGCACTAGAACGTGCTGGAAGTACAGCAATGGATAAATCCGTAAAAGTAGGTGTTTTACGAGCACAAGAAGAAATTGCTATTGAACCAGAAATCGCAAAGAAAGAATTTGAAAAGTCTTATAACCAAAATGCAACATTTAAGGATCCGGCATCAAAACGAGAGTTTTCTGTACATGGTGTACAAGAGCAACCTGCAATGATTGCGGTTGAAGGAGAAGCCGAAGCTGCTAGTTATACTAAACAATTTGATGAAAAGAAAGGCAGCATTAAGAGTAACGCAAAACACATATTTATTTATGAAGCAGATTCTGACAACAAGAAAGCTGGAGGAAACATGAAATAAATACGAAAAAGTAGGTGTGTAAGAAATGCAAAATACAGTAACAACAGCGCTTTTTCTAACACTTTCTTTACTATTGATAACTCTTATACCAGAAGGTGTACTGTATGGAATGCAGTTAATAAAGGCACATGATTTTGCTTCTAGTACAGTAGAGTTAGCAGAAAAAACAGGTGGTTTTCAGTACACGTATGAAGGAAAAAATGTAAATCTAATCCCTGATATAGAGAAGAAAATGAAAGAGCAGAATATGGATGGATGGAAATATGAATATACAAAAGGGCGTGTAGATCATAATCAGCCATTGAATTTTAAGATAAAAGCTGAACATCACTTCTTTATTTTTAAAATGATAGGGATAGATAGTGTGAAAGCACCGATATGGGCTAGCAAAGATGGAATGGGACAAATTTATTTCCGTTGAAAATATCAATATGTATAAAAAGAGGTGAAAAACTATACTGAAAGGTGTAGTTTTTTTACTAAAAAAATATTAATAATATATATGAATATTTTACAAGTCTCTTCACTTGTGGTTATATTTTCTATGTGAAACAGTAATTATAAAAAAACATAAATTAAATAATTTATATGTTAAATTATGTGGATTTTATGTTTAAATTCGGTACAATAAAAGAATCTATGAAAAAATTAATATATTTGGAGGAACAAAGAATGGCAAACAAATTTTTAAAAACAGCAACAGCACTAACAATTATGGGTACATCACTATTAGGAGCAGGAGCATTTACTGCTAAAGCTGATAACACAGACTCATTAAAATTCAATGATGTTCCAGCAAATCACTGGTCTACAAAAGCAATTTATGATTTAACAAATCGTAAAGTAGTGCAAGGGTACGGAAATAATATCTTTGGTTTTGGTGACAATGTAACTCGTGGACAAGTTGCTCGTATGATTTATATGTACGTAAAACCAGCAGAAGCAGATGCTAGCTTCAAAAATCCTTTTACTGATATTAAAGGACATTTGTTTGAAAAAGAAATCTTAGCACTTGCTAAAGCAGGACTTGTGAATGGATTTGGTGATGGAAAGTATGGTCCAGATGATATTTTAACTCGTGAACAAATGGCACAAGTACTTACAAATGCTTTTAAATTTAAGGCAACGAAAACAACAAAATTTGCAGATGTTGATAAAAATTCTTGGTCTTACGGTGCAATTAGTGCGTTGGAGGAAAATGGGGTTACAATTGGTACAGGAGGTAATATGTATTCTCCAAAAATGTTTGTAACACGTGAAGCGTATAGTCAATTTTTATATAACTCTATTAATGTAATTGAAAAAGTACAGAAACCAGAAGTGAAGCCAGACCCAAAACCTGAAACAAAACCAGA
>NZ_JAKUEU010000150.1:0-5963 GCF_022663075.1 Bacillus cereus group sp. BfR-BA-01441 | reverse complement strand
AAATATTTTAGCTTATTTGTCTTATAAAATTATTAAAGGAGATTTTTATATGAAAACATACAATATTCCTGTAGAGGCAACTTTAGAGGTTATCGGTGGAAAGTGGAAAGTAGTTATCCTTTGTCATTTAAAGAAAGACAAAAAGAGAACGTGCGAATTAAAACAATTAATGTCTGGTATTACACAAAAGATGTTAACGCAACAATTACGTGAATTAGAAGAAGATGGTGTAATCGAGAGAAAAGTGTATAACCAAGTGCCACCAAAAGTAGAGTACTCTTTAACTGATTACGGTCATTCTTTAGATTCTATACTCGATACTCTTTGTAACTGGGGAGAAGTTCATCTTGAAAAGAATGGGAACACATCTATGCTTATAACAGCAGCTGAATAAAGAAAGAAAAAACGAACGAGAATACGTTCGTTTTTTCTTTTTGTATAGAGGGAGATTTTTACGCAGCATAATTACTTTTTTGTAATATAGGTACTTTTTTGTGCTGTAGGAACTAAAATGTGCCGTATAGAAAATTATTTGTTTTTACGCAACAATAGAGAAGAAATTTAGAAAAAAGGAGGGAGATCGTGTGAAACAATACAATATACCGATAGAAGCAACTTTAGAAATTATCGGGGGAAAGTGGAAAGTCGTCATTTTATGTCACTTAACGAAAGGAACAAAGCGAACGAGCGAGTTGCAGCGTCTAATTCCTGAAATTTCTGTTAGAATGTTAACGCAGCAACTACGCGAGCTGGAAGAAGATGGTGTGATTACACGTGAAATTTATAAAGAAATTCCCCCTCGAGTAGAATACTCCCTAACCGATTATGGGTGGTCTTTACAGAATGTATTAAATCAATTAACCGCATGGGGAGAACGATGCATAGATAGAAAAAACACAGAAGTTAAGTGAAATCTCTATATGTAATATTGAAAACACCACCTAATGACGAGGTGGTTTTTTTCGTTTTAAAACTTTAGAAAGTTGTTATGATGAAAAGTAAAATTTTTGAGGACCTGTTTCAGTCATGGGTACTTAAAAGTGCCTACATCACTTTAAAGTACGTACTATGCTTCATAATATAACCGTTTTATAATGACACTCGTAGCAAGAAGTCAGTACAATAACGATTTTAAGCTATGTTCAAAAAAACTTATTAACTAGTATAGTTTTTTGTTCAATTTTTTAGTAGGAGATGTTTTCATGGTTGAAGAACTTTTTTATAAAAAAATACTCAAAAATCTGTTTTCAGATCCAGTTCAAATTACACTTTGGAATGGAGAAACAATACAATATGGCGAAGGGGAACCTCAATTTCATGTAACATTCCATAAGCCACTTTCAAAAAAAGAAATCGCTAAGGATCCTTCTATTGCATTCGGTGAAGCATATATGAATGGGGATCTTGAAATAGAGGGTAACCTTGAAAAAGCAATTCAATCTATTTATAAAAGGCAGGATAGCTTTTTAGGTGATAGTAAGTTGCAATATTTCAAAAGTAAATGGAATTTCTCAAAACAAAAAAATAAAGATGATATTGCTCATCATTATGATATTGGGAACGATTTCTATAAATTATGGCTTGATGAAACAATGACATATTCTTGTGCATATTTCCAAAATGAGCAAGATTCTTTAACGACAGCGCAGCATAATAAAGTGAATCATATTTTGAAAAAGTTGAACCTTCAAAAAGGTGATACGCTATTAGACATCGGTTGTGGGTGGGGTGAACTCATTACAGCTGCCGCTAAACAGTACGGTGTGAAAGCGATGGGAGTAACGTTAAGTGAGGAACAATATGCTAAGACTTCTGAGCGAATTAAACAAGAGGGACTTACGGATTTAGTTGAAGTATCTTTACTTGATTACCGCGATATTAAGAATCATAAATTTGATAAAATTGTTAGTGTAGGTATGATCGAACATGTAGGAAAAGACAACATTACGCAATACTTTGAAACAGTTAACAAACTATTAAATGATGGCGGGATTTCTCTGCTGCATTGCATTACTTCTCCGGCTAATGGTGGTGCTACGAATGGTTGGATTGAAAAATATATATTCCCTGGTGGGTATGTTCCTGCTGTGAACGAATTAATCACGAACATGACAAACGAACAATTTTTTATTGTGGATGTAGAAAGCTTACGTAGACATTACGGAAAAACATTACAACATTGGGCTCGAAATTTTGAAAACGTACTAGAGGAAGTTCGTAAAACGAAAGATGAGCGATTTATCCGCATGTGGCGTTTATATTTAAATGCATGTGCAGCTTCGTTCTTTACAGGTAATATTGATTTACATCAATTTGTATTTACAAAAGGGATTAATGATACAATTCCGATGACACGTTCGTATATGTATGAATAAGAGCATGTAACCAAGTAGCTCTCAAGTCATTGAGTATAAATAAAATGATGATAGGATATAAGTCTATAACGTAAAGTCGAGATGGGAATCAGAAAATGATTTCTATCTCGACTTTTTAGTATATAATTTTAAAATTAAAACTATATACTTTTAAAGAAAAAATATATAATAAATGTAGAAACGAAAATTTATGAGCAAGGAAGTTGAAGAACATGACATTAACAATGGGCTTTATTGGATTTGGAAAATCAGCTAACCGTTATCACCTACCTTATCTAAAGACACGTAATAATATAAAAGTAAAAACGATTTTTGTACGTCAAATAAATGAAGAATTAGCGGCTCCATATGAGGAAAGAGGTGTTTACTTCACTACTGATTTGGACGAATTGTTGAATGACAAAGAAATTCAAGTCGTGACGATCTGTACGCCAGCACATACGCATTATGAATTAGCAAAAAAAGTTATACTAGCCGGAAAATCAGTTATCGTTGAAAAACCATTTTGCGATACAGTAGAACACGCCAAAGAATTATTAGCATTAGGACGAGAGAAAGGTGTAGTCGTTATGCCTTATCAAAACCGCCGTTTTGATGGTGATTTTTTAGCTGTGAAGCAAGTAATTGAACAAGGATTCCTTGGTGATATTATTGAGATTGAATCACATATTGATTATTTCCGTCCTAGTTCAATCACTCATGAAGCTCCAAAAGAAGAAGGTTCATTTTACAGTTTAGGTATTCATACGATGGACCGCATGATTTCACTATTCGGCCGTCCAAATACAGTGACATACGATATTCGTAATAATGAAGTGGAAGGTGCGGTTGATAACTATTTCGATGTTGGTCTACATTATGGAAATCAGTTGAAGATTAAGCTGAAAACGAACCATATCGTAGCAAAAGATTATCCACGCTTTATCGTTCATGGAACAAATGGCTCTTTTATTAAATACGGTGAAGATCAGCAGGAAAATGATTTGAAAGCGGGTATTATGCCTGAGAGTGC
The DNA here is from genome assembly GCF_022663075.1 of Bacillus cereus group sp. BfR-BA-01441. NCBI lineage: Bacteria > Bacillati > Bacillota > Bacilli > Caryophanales > Bacillaceae > Bacillus > Bacillus cereus group sp. BfR-BA-01441. The sequence continues at coordinate 2,576 of NZ_JAKUEU010000150.1, read as the reverse complement.
AGGATTTGGTGAAGATTCGCCGATGTATTATGGAATTGCTAAGTATCGTAATGCAAATGGTGACTGGATTGAAAAACAAATTAAAACGCCGCTTGGTGATTACGGTCGTTTCTATGATGCAGCGTATGACACAATTGTAAATGGTGCACCAAAACTTGTGAAAGATGAAGAAGCAGTAACGAATATTGAAATCTTGGAAAACGGATTTGCTGCCCCATCACCTTCAGTTTACAAACTTGAGGCTTTACATTTGAATGAATAGAAGAGAGTTTGCAGTATAAAGGAGGTATGGAAATGGCAAGCGGATCAACACAAGTAAAATACCTCGGCATTTATCAAAAGATTAAACAGCAAATTTTAGACGGTGAATATAAAATCAACGAAAAAATTCCGAGTAGCTCCGTCCTTGCTGAAGAATTCGATGTTTCAGCACTTACGATTAAAAAAGCGCTGGATCTATTAGTAAGAGACGGCTACATTATCCGTCGGCGCGGAAGTGGAACAGTGGTACAAGATTGGCATCAGCAGGAAAAGGCACGAATGATTCAAACTTTAACAGGTACGAAAGCTGTTTACGGTAGTGAGGTAGAAAGTAAAATTATCGAGTTTGCGATTGTAGGTGCTGATGAAGTAGTTGCTGAGAAATTGGGAGTTTCAATTGGTGATTTCGTCTATAAAATCATTCGCCTCCGCATCATTCACAGCATTCCGACGATTATGGAGCATACATGGATGCCAATTTCGGTTATCCCAGGTGTTGAAGCTTCTGTTTTAGAGGAGTCGATATACTCACATATTCAAAATAAACTTGGTCTTGAAGTAGGGACATCTGTTGTCAGGGTTAAAGGGATTCGCCCAGATGATAGGGAAAAGCAGTTTATGAACTTAACAAATCAGGATTTCCTAATGCGAGTTGAGCAAGTAGCTTACTTAACGGATGGACGAACTTTTGAATATTCTTATGCAGATCATCTACCGGAAACCTTTGAGTTTGAAACAGTCATTACGGCAAAAAAATTATAAAGAGACATAAAATAGGTTGAGGCAAGCATTGTCTCAACCTATTTTATGTCTTCTACAGTTATGATTCATCTGCTGTAATCAGCATGGATGTGTTCCCGGTTTTTTCAAGATGAACTTCTCCCCAGGAACAGAGGGAATCGAGTATAGCTCCTAAAGACGAACCGTAATCCGTTAAAGAATACTCTACTTTTGGTGGTACTTGGTCATATACTTTCCTTTGGATTACACCATCTTCTTCTAGTTCTCGTAATTGTTGCGTTAACATTTTTTGCGTAATACCAGGCATTAAACGTTTTAATTCACTCGTTCTTTTTGTTCCTTTTTTTAAATGACAAAGGATAACAACTTTCCACTTTCCGCCAATAACTTCTAAAGTCGCTTCTACAGGAATATTGTATGTCTTCATAAAAAAACTCCTTTGATGAATTTAGATTACAGTTGTGAGCCTACATCCGTTGCAATACTAAAATTATTTCTTTTTAGTACCTATAACACTTTAAAGTGCGTACTATTTATTGTGCTAAATATCGGTCATAATAACCGATGTAAGAGAGAAATAAGCAGAACGGCACTTAAAAATGCATATGTTACTTTTTAGTACCTATAACACTTTAAAGTACGTACTTTTTATTAGGATGAATATAATCCATAATAGCACTTGTAAGCAAGAAATGCGTGAAATGTGCTTTGAAGGAGCCATCATGCTATGGGGAATTTTACATGAGAATAATTTGTTGTGTTATTAAAATTAATCCAAGACTTAACAGTTGATTAATTGAACTGTAAAGTTTAAAATTACAGTAAGATTTTTAAAAGTGAGTTGTTAACGTCTGTAAAATGTAGCATGAATAATAGAGATAAATGAAACATTGCTGAATAATTAACATTATGTGAATTTGATTCTAAACTGTAATTTTTTTTAATACATTTCAATAAGCGATATTTAAAATGTACGTTTAATAACATTAAAGGAGTGAGTTAAATATGGTAATTCTATATACAACAGCAAGCTGTGCTTCATGCCGAAAAGCGAAAGCATGGCTTGAAGAGCATCAAATTGATTATATTGAAAAAAACATCGTATCAAATTCTATGACAGTTGATGAGCTTAAATCGATTCTTCGTTTAACTGAAGAGGGGGCTACTGAAATTATTTCAACTAGATCCAAAACTTTTCAGGACTTAAATATAAATATTGATGAGCTCTCGCTAAATGAATTTTATACATTAATAATTGAGCATCCACTAATGTTGCGTCGCCCGATTATGCTGGACGAAAAAAGATTGCAAATTGGTTTTAACGAAGAAGAAATTCGCAAATTTTTACCACGTAGTGTCCGAACATTTTTAAACATTGAACTGCAAAAGTTGGCTAATTAATAAGTAATAGTATGAAAGAGAAATTTTTTGAAAGGAGGAAACTGAAGGTGATAGAAGTATGCGTTACAGTTAATTATAAAGATAGAAACTATCAAACAAATGTCATTGTGAACAAAGATACGATTTGGACAAAAATTGAACAGTTGGCAGAAGAACAAGTGAAGAAACAGTGG
>NZ_JAKUEU010000149.1:0-6148 GCF_022663075.1 Bacillus cereus group sp. BfR-BA-01441 | reverse complement strand
ATTCTTCAACTGTATTCAAATGTTTTTCAACCATTTCTTCTACAGCAAGTTTTTCTGTTTCCTTAATCACTTCTTCAACAACTACACTCTGATGTATATTAGTATCATTTTCACTAGATGTTTGAGATTGTGTTTCCATGTATTCTTGAAGAATTTTTCCGACAAGGCCAGTATCATTTTCAACCATTTCAGCCATTTTACTTTGGGTATCCATTTCTTCTTGTACATAATTACCTAGTAAATTATCATTTTCATCATTTTCTGGATCAATATCATTTGCTTGTAATTTAGTTTGTAATCTAGCTATATTTTTTATGCCAGCATCTTTAATTTTCCCTAAGTTTGCAAGCTTATCATTCTCTTCTATTTCTTCTGAATTTAGTTGTTTCATTCTTTTACCCAATTGCAACAGAAGTTCGTTTTTATTTTCAATATCAGAAGATTTTTCTAAGAAATGACCTACAGCACCCATAATTTTTAAACTTGTTTGCTTTTTCGCTTCTAATAATTCTTGTTGTTCACTATTTTCTTCTGTTTCCTCTATATCGCTTACTTCTACAGATTCACGAATTTCTTTTTGATATTCAATTGCTTCTGGATCTAACGCTTGTTCTTTTAACTGTTCTTCTACTATTAGCTTTTTATTATTGAACATTTCACTGAAAGAAGGAGAATCTTCTTTATAATTATTTTCTTCAACATACAATGGATGTTTTTCTACATCTATTAAACGTTTTCTAAATTTATCATAATTATATTTTCTATTTTTTGTAAGTAATTGACCGAAAACTTTATGTTGCCAAGATTTTTCTACATAACATACGTCATGACCAGCAAATTGTACATAGCACATGTCCCTATCCATCTTCATTAAATCATTAACTGTAACTAATGGTTTTTTCACTGTTACCATACGTGTTTGAACATTGCTACCTGTACCAGTTGTTTCAGGATAACTAACTGTAGTTTCACCAAATGCTTCACTGAAATACTTAGCTGTACTTTGTTCATTGACCCTAAGAATCAATTTTGTATCATGGTTAGCTATAATGTTTTTCGTTACTTCTTTACCATATAATTTTTCTACCTGACTTAAATCTTGAACAATAGTTGTCATATTAATTAAGTAACTACGACAAAGAGAAAGCGTTTCACTGTAGCCTTCAATTTTACCAATGTTAGGAAATTCATCCAATAAAAAGTTTACAGGTGTAGGAAGTTGCGAAATAGGACTTTTTCTAGCTATTGTAAAGAATGCATCAATCATTTGTGTAAAGAATGCACTTGTAATACCCATATATGGATTGGTAGGAATAGCTATTTTGATGTATAAAGCATACTTATTATTTACAAAGTCTTCAAATTCGAAATCTGATTTCTTTGTCATTTCACGTATCTTTTCTAATCTGTACAAAGAAATAATACTGTCAAAACTACTTGTTACTGATGAACGTGTTTTACCTGTTAAAGAATTAAAGAAACTTTTCAGTCCTTGCACTCCGACATCCTCTTGATCTTGTTCTTCAATCCATTTCATATAGATTTTTTCATTGGAAATATATTTATCATATGTGCTAATCAAAGAATCAAAGTTCGCATTTTCCGGACTGAAATTTGTTTTCGTATAAACAATCATATTTTTTAATAGCGTTCTTGCTCTTTCTTGGAAGAAATCTTCTTTTCCATCTGATAAAGCATTTTTTGCTGTAATATTTGCAAGTTTTTGGGCATCTTCATCATTATTTACAAATGACATTGGATTAAAGCCCCATCCCTTAAAATCAACAAAGTCTAATCTACCCACTGTATATCCTTGATCCACTTTCAATTGATGTGTTAAATGCCAGTTTTCACCTTTAACATCAATTACAATCTGACTTTGATTCCGAATATTAATCAAGTTTGGAAATACATGTGTTTGCCCTTTACCAGAACCACTTGGCCCGATAACAAAAACGTTTTTATTATCAATTGTGGTGCTATTTGGAATTACTAAAACTTTTTTTCCAACTTTCGCTAAAACAATACCTTCCTCCATATTCAACACTTTTTTATAACCAATAACTGGCATTGGTGAATATTTTGCTTTGGTACTTAAAATTGAACCCATTAATTTTACTGGATTTTCAAATGTTGCTGAACCATGTACACCAAAATCCGATTCATCATGATATGTTTTCTGGAATATACTTTCTCTTACTAAGTAAGCCCCACCACAAAAGAATAGAACTAATCCAGCTTGTAAAATCATTTTCCCATTCGGATCAGCTAAGATAAAATCATATATTTCTTTACTAAAAAATACTTGCAAGTGAAGTGTCTGGATATCTTTTAAATGTGTTAGTGTATACAGCAATATCGCAATAAGATGTGTACCTAAACCAGTTATCAAGATGATTGGTATGATAGCTGTATAAAAGTGTTTTTTTAACTTTGGTTTCTTCATACAGAACGCCCTTTCTTTATTTAAAAAATGTTTTATTTCATTTTTCAACTACATCTACAGTTTTTTTTTGACTGATTTCAAGTAATTCACTTACTCGATCTTCGCGCTCCGGTAAAGTCAACACCTGTACACCACTTGTATTTTGCAATATCTCTTTCAAGTCAATTCCTTTATCCTTTTGTATAAAGTATGGGAAGTTTCCATTACAATCAGCAATTAAAACATCTTTTTCGCTTTTCCCATCTTTAGCATTAAAACGATAAGAAGGAACTTCTTGTTTCGATAACACTTTATCACATTTATTTATTGTCAAAGAACTATCCAATTTACTTATTTCTAATAAATGATTTAGTCTATCATTCAAATAAGATTCATAATGATGTTCGGTACTTTCTTTTCCTTTAGAGCTTATTTCAGCCAAATTTAAAGCGGATATATAGGCTTGATCCTTATCTTTTTCTCTGGTTAAGATAATTGTTTTTTCATCTACTTGTTCTACAGTTGTAAAATTACTTTTCATTGCACCTATTGTATTATCAGCAACTCGACCAATCGCATCAATTAACATTACATCATAATCTTTTTCATTCATACCTAGCCTTTTAGCGGTTTCTTGATTTTGGCCTATAGTATTCTGTAAAACATTTAATGCATTAATTGAAGGATTATCTTTTAAACATTCAAGCATTGGTACAACAACTCTTTTATCATTCGGCACTTGTACGTCATGAAAATGTCTATTTAAAGTATTTACATCCTCTTGAAACAATTTGCGGTCAATTGATGCATATGAATTTGTTAAATCATTTCTTATTTCTCTATTCATAATCAAATCCACACGTTTCATCATATCGTTTGCAAATTGTATTTGATTATGTGATTTATCAATTGCCATGTAATCATATTGACTTTTAATAATATTTAAATCTTCATTAGCCCCTATGTTTACTTTATTCCCATCACTTATATAAACAGAAATATTATATTTATCATCGTTTTTTTCAATGAAAAACTGATCATCAAAAGATATAGTTTGTTCATTAATATTTGTACCCTTTGATAACAAATTCGTTATCAAATAATCACCTTTTTCAAATTCTTGTTGTGTTATTACTTTTCCACCTTGTATTTGCAATTCGTATTCTTCTTTTGATGGAACAGTTCGAATGAATTGACCAGTAAAGAACGTCATACTCTGTTTATCTAGCAACTCGAAATATGGTAAGTGATCATTCTTAAAAATATCCATATTATCTTTAAAATGTTCTATAAATTCTACTGGAACAGAACTTGTGAACATTCTTTTATAGTTGTTTAATTGCTCACCTTGTTTATTGTGACTATGAATTTCTAACAAGCTTTCAGTTTGGTTATTAGATATATTCGTATCTTCTGACTTATTAATCGGTGCTGGATTTTCAATTTCATTATCCTTTAATATTTCTAATTTATGCTTTTCGATAATGTTATCTATACTTTTAACTGTTCCAGCCACCATTTTCTTAATATCAGATAGACCTTGCTTTGCTTTTTCTAAATCTTTTGACCAAGTTGCAATATATCCCACACTATAATCACTTGTATCTAATCCATAATAACTTGATACACAGAAAGCAACACTTTCAGCATGAATTTCTTTTTCGCTTCTTGGAACATCTTTAAATGGACTATTTTTCGAATGTAATTGACTATGTGCAAATTCATGGATTAGAGTTTTAAATTTATGTTCAATTGGCAAATCATTTCTGATAACAATGTAATGTTCTGGTATATTATAGTATCCTTTAACACTTGGGTTTTTTTCTAAGTAATCTGTATTAACAGAATCATTTACTGGCACTTTAGCATTACTTTGAATAGCATCTTTCACCAATTTATATAACTTTTCATAATCCATATTTTTTTGTCCTGTTTTTACAGCATGAACAAAATCTTGCGCTCTTGGAATTTCTTTTCCACCAGTTTGACTAACATCAAACACTTTTACAGGAGTAAATCCAAGTAGTTTTTTTGTCACATTAACTTTGTCTTTACCATCTTCATCTTTGATAGGATCTCCATTTTTATCACGAATAATTTCTTTCGTAATTTTATGTTTTGGAGCATAAATGTACAAACCTTTTTGACCATATTGAATATGACGACCCATTTTCTTCCACTGAACAAACCCTTGAATCATTGAAGCTTCTGGTTTTTGGCTATAAATCAATGCAAGATTGTTAATAGAATAACTAGGAAGTCTACTCATAACTTCTAAGAATCGTTTAAAATTCTCATTATTTTTAAACAAATCCTCTAATGAGTTATTTAGTAAATCCTCTACAGCTTTTAGTTTTTCCTTTGATGAATTGAATTCAGCCATTTAATACATCCCTTCCCTATTCACTTTTTAACTAATTCCATATATAACTCCTTCCCTGAACTTTTCTCTAAATACCATGCTACAGTTTCTTTTGATAAATCAAAATTATCATTATCCGAAACTAACCTTAAATCATTTGGTATATGTGTGTACTTCGGTAAATCCGAACCTGAAATTTCATGCCATTCATATTTCTTACTCATTTTTCCACCTCAATTTTATATTCAGTGAGAAGAAATTTCCTCTTCTCACTGAATTACAATATTATCTTTCTATTTCTTCTAATTCTTCTTTTTCTACAGTTGTTTCCGTAGGAGCTTTATACATTTCTTCTTTAACATCTTTTAAATCAAGACCTATATAAATATCTTGTGGTTTTTTCTCTAACATATATCCTTTTTCATACAAATCTTCAATTTCATTATAAGTTAATTTTTCTGGAAGATTTTTGGTGAATTCATCGGAACGCTGTCCATTATTTGTGTTGTATAAAGTCAATCCTTGTTCTTTCCAATCTAATTTTTTCAAACCTTCTCTTAATTCCTTGTCTAGTTCTGATTGTACATTTTCTGGAATGTTATTATAAACTTTAAACGTATCATTAGTCTTAATTTCTTCTCTTAAATAATTTTTATATTGTTCGAATTTCTCTTGATCTGTTTCTCTAAAAGTAGTGTATTTTTCACCGCTTTTTTCTTCATATGCTTCAAGCTTTTCATTTCTATCCATATATAACTGAACTATTTCTAAATTATTTGCTTTAGGGAAAAATTGATCCCCTACTTTATAATCACCTAAAGCATCAAGTAATTTAGAATCGGCTTCTTTTACTTCTTTATATAAAGTGTTTATACTCTTTTCGGGTTCTTTATATGGTTCGAATTTCAAATCTTCTTCTAACAATTGATTTTGTTGTAAAGGCTCAAAATACTTTGTAGCATGAGCCAATAAATCGCTTTTATCATTTAAATAAGAATTGAAATTCTGGACATTTAAATTTTTATCATTAGAACTTATTGTTTCTTTTCTCAATTCAGAAATTGCTTCTTGACGTAAAGCTATAGCTAAATGGGGTTTAGCCACCAAATGACTATCAATAGTATGAATAGATGCTTTGTTTATATCACTTTCTGTTTGTCCTTTGAAATTATCCATTAAATGTTTTTTATACTCTGTTTTATAATCAACAATCGAAAATTCATCCAACTGATTAACAGGAGGTTTTTGAACCTTTATTTGATCATCATGTTGACTATTTTGTTGAGCTTCTTTTACATTATCAGGACTTTTATTTGGCCTTGCTTGTTCCATCTTTTCATTAATGGCATTTGTTTTGTTAA
>NZ_JAKUEU010000148.1:0-6191 GCF_022663075.1 Bacillus cereus group sp. BfR-BA-01441 | reverse complement strand
TAACTCAAAATATATCAACGGTTTTTCAAATATATCGATTTGCCGACAATTCACGACAAAAAAACAGGAGCTCTCTAGCCCCTGTCTTCTAACACTTTCAATACAGTTTGTTTCAATATTTCTACCCCATCCATAATACAACTATGATCAAACCTCATATACGGATGGTGTAATCCAGGTTGTAGGTCTGCTCCTAGTCCAAGCATGACAGCTTTTAAATGTGGTCTTTTCACTGTATAGTAATGGAAATCATCGCTTCCTGTCGTATAGAGAGGCCCTGTGCATCTCTCTTCCCCATACACTTCGAGAATACCTTTACGCATAAAGCGCTCTGCTTCTTCGGAAACCTCTGCTCCTGGTGCAAGATCCATCCATTCGTATGAAGTTTTTGATCCCATCGATGCAGCTGATTCTATTACATGCTCAATCTTTTTCTTTAATTCTTCTAATAGTATATTACTCTCTGCTCTTACATCTAAACTGAAATGACCATTTCCCGGAATAATATTTAAATTATCACCACCCGCTTGGCATCTCGTCATTTTTACTGAATAAGAACTTTGCGGTGGCAGCCAAATATTTTTCAAACCGATATTAATCATGGAAATGACATCAATTGCATTCACACCTTGATGTGGTCTTGCCCCGTGTGCATCCTCCCCATGAATCATACCCTCTAAAAATCCTGCTGCTCCATGACGAATAGATGGGGCTGCTTGTTTCAAAGATAGTTCTTCAATTGGTCTTAGATGGACGCCAAATAAGAAATCAGCATCATCTACAGCACCTTTCTCCACCATCTTCAAAGCACCATTCCCCTTCTCTTCTGCTGGCTGAAAAATAAATCTAACCGTACCACTTTTCCATCTCATATTTTTCAATTGTAAAATAAGTCCCATTACAATGGTCATATGAGCATCATGGCCACATGAATGGTTCGCTTTAAATTCTCCATTTACTTCTTGCCAAAGTGCATCCATATCAGCACGAATCGCAATAACCGGATTCCCGCCTCCAATCTCAGCAATTACACCTGGACAATCATCAAATGTTCTATATGAAATTCCTTCTTCTTTTAAAAAGTCAGTAATATACGCTGTCGTTTCATATTCTTTCCAACTTACTTCAGGGTTTTCGTGTAAATGCTGAAAAATCTCCGTTAAGCGCTCTTGTAGTTCTAATGTTTTCAACGTTCCAGTCTCCTTCCCACATTACAAACGATTCGGGTTAATTATACTTATGAAAAACAGATGTTTTTATGAACATATTGAATTTTAAGAAAAAAGTCAATTATTTATTTTTAAATACTTAAAAAGCTTACTCTGCACTTATATTACAAACTAAACAAACAACTAGAACATTCCTTATTTTCTGTTTTTTTATGTTGACGCTTACATAAACTTTTAGTTATCATAACCTAATAAACGTCTATTTTACGACAATTCTAAAAATACAAACAAACATACGTAACAAGGAGGAACTTTATGAAAAAAGAAATACCTTTTGGAATAGCGATTATCCCTATTATCATTACCGTTGCAGTTATGATGGTTACAATTGTTGTATTAAAACAAACCCCTCACGTTCCACTTATTATTGGTACAACCGTTGCTTCTATTGTCGCTTGGCGTTACGGTTACAAATGGAATGATCTTGAAGAAGCAATGTATAAAGGGATTCGTCTTGCATTACCCGCTATCGTCATTATTATTCTTGTTGGCTTAACAATTGGTGCTTGGATTGGCGGTGGAATCGTCGCAACGATGATTTATTACGGTTTAAAACTTTTAACTCCATCACTATTTTTAGTTTCCATTACCGTCATTTGTTCTATCGTAGCATTAGCAATTGGTAGCTCTTGGTCTACAATGGGCACAATTGGTGTTGCTGGAATGGGAATTGGCCTAAGTATGGGAATTCCAGCTCCAATGGTTGCTGGTGCCATTATTTCAGGCTCTTATTTTGGCGATAAAATGTCACCGCTTTCAGACACAACTAACTTAGCCGCAGGATTAACAAATACAGATTTATTCGCACACATTCGTCATATGTTATTTACTACAGTTCCAGGTTTAATTATTACTCTTATCGTCTACGCGGTCTTAGGAAGAAGCTTCGGCACTAACAATATTGATGCGAAGAGCATCGATCAAACGTTACAAGTATTGCAACAAAACTTTGTTATCTCGCCTTTTCTACTCATTATACCCGTAGTCGTTATGGTATTGGTCGCTAAAAAAGTCCCTGCTATACCAGCGATTCTCGTCGGTATTATTTTAGGATTCTTATCACAAGTCTTTATTCAAGGTGGTTCTGTCTCAGCATCTGTCGGTGCACTCCAAGCTGGATTTGTTATAGACACTGGAAACAAGCTAGTAGACGAACTATTTAACCGCGGTGGCTTAGATTCGATGATGAATACAGTCTCTATGACAATTGTCGCTATGACTTTCGGAGGAGTATTAGAACATACAGGTATTCTTCGCTCAATTGTAAATCAAATTTTAAAGTTAGCGAAATCAGCAAAAGGGCTTATCGCTTCTACTATCGCATCTTGTTTTGCAACAAACCTTACTTGCTCTGAACAATATATTTCAATTGTTGTCCCTTCAAGAATGTACGCAAATGCATACACGGAAAAAGGACTACATTCAAAAAACTTATCCAGAGCATTAGAAGATGGCGGAACATTAACTTCTGTCTTCGTTCCTTGGAATACGTGCGGTGTATTTATTCTCGCAACACTTGGCGTAGGTGCATTTGAATATGCTCCTTATGCTATTTTGAATTTCATCGTACCTATTATCTCAATCATTTATGGTATAACAGGCTTCACAATTGTAAAACTATCAGACATTGAAAAAGCAGAACTACTAAAGAAACAAAAAGCTCAACTAGAAGCTTAAAAATAGCGGTAAATTCAGTTCATATAGTGCACGAGGTCGCCCTTGTTGATAGGGCATTTCCTCGCCGCAAATATGAGCATACCCGTAATCAACTAATTTCTTTAACAACCTTTCTGTCGATCTTCGAGTTACTTGTAAGTACTCAGAAAGGTCAGCTGCTGTAAACTTCAATGACGGGTGCGATTGACTAAATTGAATGATTTTTGACAAGTTGGCCGGACTAAGCTTTGTTTCCTTCGCTATTTTCATTAGTTCCGGATTATCATTTTTCAAACTTTGTACTCTCTGTTCTTTCGGGAACGGACCAAACAAATCTTTATCACTTGTTAGTATATAAAAACAACGATCTATTGGATTATTCTTTGCAAAACTTTGAGCGATTTTTGCATTTTGCTCCGCTTCTTTCACGGTTTTTCCATAACCAAATCCAATAGCTATCGTTCCTTCTATGCTCGCAAACAAGTTATCTATCGCATTTGTTTTAATAATCGATTCGATATCACCACGAGTTGTATACAAAATGCATGTCATTTCATCCACTTGTTTAAATGAACCACGTAGTTCTTTTGAAATGACATCTAGTTTTTCAAGCAAACTCGTTCGTAATTCTAAGGAAGAAATAATACAAGCACCAACAGTAGCTGAATAGCTTTTTGCTAACTCAGCTTTTATTTTTGCATCTTTTAGCCCATGTATAATGGATTGTGTTGGATCAATCATACGCTCTGAAGGAACACCTATTTTTTGAAGCTCGTCGTAAACAGCGTGAATACTAGTTAAAGCTAAATGAGCCTCTCCAGATTGATATTTAGCTACATGAAAATCGATAACTCTATTTATCTCATCTTTACTCCACAGCATATTTTCATAATCCAACACTTGCGGACTTTCTTTTATACCGATATCACGGAACACATTTGTAATAAAAGAGCGGTCTACTAAATCGATGGAAATGTTATGTGGTTGAATACTTTGATGATACATGATAGAAAGAATTGAAGATGCGACAGTTGTCTCGTCTTGCTGTAAGTATGTACTTGGAATTCGTAATTGTTCTCTTATTTCTTTTGCCATATAATAAGGTAAAGCACCTGAGAAAAAGATGACATCACAAGGCTTTAAACACTTTAATAGTTCAGAAGATTCCGCCGGATGAAGGTAAATATATGGATCAATTTCTATTCCTTCTAATTTTTGAGCAATAGGAAAAAGGTTGTCCATAAATTCCTTTGAACCGACAACTGCAATTTTTATCATCATTTTCTCTAACTCCTTATCATTAATTAACGACTATTTAACGTCAACTATATCAAATGTATAAAACTATTGTAAACAGGAAGGGGTTTCTATTCAATGAAAATTACAGCTATTCATCTTTACGCAATTCGTTTACCGCTTCGCAATCCGTTTGTTATTAGTTATGGCTCTTATTCTGATATGCCCTCTATTATCGTCAAAATGGAAACAGATGAAGGTATTATCGGTTACGGTGAAGGCGTTGCTGATGATCACGTCACAGGTGAATCGTGGGAAAGTACTTTCCATACTTTAAAACATACGCTAGCCCCTGCTCTAATTGGGCAAAATCCAATGAATATCGAAAAAATACACGACATGATGGACAATACAATTTACGGTGTTCCAACAGCGAAAGCCGCAATTGATATTGCTTGTTTTGATATAATGGGCAAAAAACTAAATCAACCTGTATATCAATTAATTGGCGGGCGCTACCATGAAGAATTCCCTGTCACTCATGTTTTAAGTATTGCCGATCCAGAAAACATGGCTGAAGAAGCTGCTTCTATGATTCAAAAAGGTTACCAATCTTTCAAAATGAAAGTTGGTACAAATGTAAAAGAAGATGTGAAACGTATTGAAGCTGTACGAGAACGTGTAGGAAATGACATCGCTATTCGCGTTGATGTAAACCAAGGCTGGAAAAATAGCGCAAACACATTAACAGCACTACGTTCATTAGGACATTTAAACATTGACTGGATTGAACAACCTGTTATCGCGGACGATATTGATGCCATGGCTCATATTCGTTCTAAAACAGACCTCCCGCTTATGATTGATGAAGGATTAAAAAGTTCTCGTGAAATGCGCCAAATTATTAAATTAGAAGCTGCTGATAAAGTAAATATAAAACTAATGAAATGCGGCGGCATATATCCAGCTGTAAAGCTCGCTCATCAAGCAGAAATGGCAGGCATTGAATGCCAAGTGGGATCAATGGTCGAATCATCTGTTGCCTCTTCCGCAGGATTCCATGTCGCTTTCTCAAAAAAAATCATTACGAGCGTAGAGCTAACAGGGCCATTAAAATTCACAAAAGACATCGGAAACTTACATTACGACGTACCATTCATTCGCTTAAACGAAAAGCCTGGACTCGGCATTGAAATAAACGAAGATACATTACAAGAACTAACCGTCTTTCAAGACGTTGTACGCTAAAGGAGGACTATCATATGACGGTTCTATACGAAGGAACATTAAAACAAAATAACAATCCATTTCACGTTACATTACTATCACTAGAGCACATCGAACAAATTTTATCACTACAAAACATCGTAGTTGAAGCACTAGAAGATAAAAGTCGTTTACAACCACTCTCACAAGAAGAATTTCAATACATTCTAGAAGGAAACGGCATGATGATCGGTGCTTTTATCGAAAACGAACTCATCGCATTTCGCGCTCTACTCGTCCCTCCTATCGACGATGAACATTTAGGGCTTGATATTGGTCTATCAGAAAGTGAACTGCACCGCGTCATCTATCAAGAAATCTCAAACGTTCATCCGAACTGCCGAGGAAATGGGATGCAAAAAATATTAGCAAACGTCATCATGGACGAATTGCAAAAAGAAGACAGCAAATATGATTACGTATGCTGCACGGTCGCACCTTTTAACATCCCGAGTTTGAAGGATAAGTTTGCGCAAGGGATGGCGATTGCTGCGCTGAAGGAGAAGTATGGTGGTAATCTGCGGTATGTTTTTGTGAAGGAATTGCGCGGAGATAAAGAAAACGATTGGACAGATGTTCAAAGTATTCTAATGAGTGATGCTAGTGGACAGCAGGCTTTGCTTTCGGAGGGGTATCTCGGGTATGAGATGGAGAAAACAGCAGATACTTTCATTGTGAAGTTTGGGCGATAATCTATATACTCGAAAAGAGGAGATGTCTGCTGTGACCTCTTCTCTTTTCGATTTGTTGAACAATCCTGTGGTAAATGAAATTATATCAACGATTTTTCGAATATATCTATCA